>NZ_JBDODP010000001.1:0-211720 GCF_044582135.1 Guyparkeria halopsychrophila
GCCAGGACGTCGGGGTGCCCTTCTTTTCGCCTCTTTTCTTGGGCAAGCAAGAAAAGAGGCTCGCGCGCCTGGCACGGCGGCATCCTGCAAACCGCTGAACGAAAACGGCGTGCGAAACCACAAACTACGCCTGACAACAGACGACTACGACACTCGTCGTAAGTAAGCCGTCACCTCATCCCGATCGTGATATAGCTGCCGAATATCCATCTCGAACGGCACCTCGGCCTCGACCAAACGATCCTCGATCCACTCCCGACACTCCATCACCGCCTGCTGGCGTTTCTTCATCGGCAGTTTGAGGTTGAAGATCGCCCGCCGGCAATCGCCTCGCGCCATCCACTCGGCCACCAGCGCCGCCACGCGGATCGGCTTTTCCACCATGTCGCAGACCAGCCACTCCACCGGCCGCTCGGGGCGGAAGGTGAAGCCGTCCTCGCGGCGGTGCTCCACCTGGTGGGAGGCGGCCAGCTCATCGGCCATCGGGCCATTGTCCACCGCCGTGACCATCAGCCCGTCGCGCACCAGCTGCCATGTCCAGCCGCCGGGCGCCGCCCCCAGGTCGACCGCCTCCAGCCCGGCGCGCAGCAGCTCCTTGCGCTCATCGGGCGACAGGAAGGTGATCAGCGCCTCCTCGAGCTTGAGCGCCGAGCGACTGGGCGCGTGCTTGGACAGCTTGAGGCGCGGGATCCCCATCGGTCGTGGCGTCGCCTGCCCCGGGTGCGACCAGCCGGGGATCACGGTGGTGGAATCGGTAAAGGTGAGATGCAGCCGCGGCAACTCCCGATTGCCCGGTTCGAGCAGCCCCCGCTTGCGCATCGACTGCTCCAGCGGCTTGGTGAACTGGCGGGCCAACCGCATCAGCGGCCGGGTCGCCTCGGCGTCCGGCGTCTCGACATAGGTGCCACCGAACGTCTGCCTGTCGAGCGCAGCGAGGATCGGCCCCAACCGGTTGTCCGGCGGCAGGTCGGCCAGGGGCTCGCCGGCGAGACACATCTGCCGGGCAAAGATCAGGTCGTCGAGGGAAAGCGTCTGGAACCAGTCGGCCAGCAGGTCGGGGTCGTGGGCGATGAAGGTCAAGTAGCCGGTATCGGGCTTGGCCTTGCAGAAGCCGTGCACGCCGGCCTCGGCGGCGACGGCCTGCACCTGGGCAGCGCAATCGCCCTCGTAGCCGGCACGGGTCAGGAAAAGCAGTTGTCGTTCGGAAATCATCGGACGAGAGGATGCCCGAATGCTCACGCAGACGCCACGCCGAGCGGGAAATCGCCGCCCCTACCCATGAGCCCACGCCACCAGCCCGGTTACCTTTTGCGCTTTCGACCCGACAAGCCCAGCGCGATGAGCATACCGACGCCCACGCCAATCAGCATCGTTATTGCCAACAAGGCGGCCCTGGGCATCGTGAGCGTCATAAACAGCATCCGGGTCTCGACCGGTTGCGTGTTCTGCAGGACGATGATCAGCACGACCGCCACCAGCACCAGCGCGGCGATCAGTTTCGCTTTACCCATTTCACACCCTTCCGATTTTCCTCAAGCGCCGACGATCCCGCCAGCTTGCTCGAGACACGAACCCGGAGCGCATCCCGGTCACTCTCGTTCATCCCGGGTCAGCCGTTGGTAAACGCCCAGACCAACCACGACCAGTACCGCGGAGACCAACAGCAAGGTGGGGTAGACCAGGTCTGCGACATCTTTCTTCCCGGCATCAAAGATGAAGACGAGGGCTTCCAGGCTCACGGCGATGGCAATGATCACGAGGAACTTCAACAGGGTCGCTCGCTGTTTGGCCGGCGATCTCGTGGAACTGCTCCGCAAGACTTCCTCCTCCAGCAGGAACTTGGACACATCGAATACCGCCATCCCGATCACGATCAGACCGATGGCATCGAGCAGCGCCTTCACGAGCAGGGTCTTGTCGTGCAACGACCCCCAGATGTCCCACAGTGCGGCCCCCATCATGGCGATACTGATACCCGCCAGACTCAGGCTGATCAGGGAATAGACAACGCGACCCATCCATTCGGAGTATCTTTTCATTTCACTCATCGCCCCCCTTCCCCAGGCTTGTTAACCAATGCGGCTTGTCCCTCACGCGCAACCTTAGGCATGCCCCTCCTGCCTCGGCCCAATCGTCCCGCCAGGCGCAAGAAATCTTCTGATTGAGCGTGCGAGGGAGAAGGCTCTCGCTGCTCACGCAACGGCATTTCAGTAATGCAGGGGAATCGTCAGGTCCAGGGTCTCCCCGTCGTACGGAAAGCTCGCCGCGCCGAACCTAGCCCTGGCATCGCTGGAAAGCCGCACCCTCCGTGGGGATGCCCAGCCACTGGGTATCGAGCTTGCCGTTCATGTTCTCGTCATGGATGACGGCCAGTGCATAGGTCCCCGGCGCCCCCCTGCTTCTGGCAGGCTCGTTCATGACCTTCCTCCCGGTGTCGGCCCGCTCGCCCTCGGGGGAGTGTAGCGGAGCCCGACCGAGGCCGACTGTCATTCAGCCCCCGGGCTTCGCCCCAGGCTCCTCGGGCTGGTCGTCCACCACCACGCCCAGCTGCTCGTGCAGGGCCTCGAGGTTCTTGCGATGGGTAATGATCATCACTTCATCGTCGACCTCGATCGGTTCGTCTTCGTCCGGGACGATCAGCTGTTCATTCCGGTAGATGCACATGACCCGGCTGGCCTTGGGCAACGCCAGCTCGGCCACGGGGCCGATATGGTTTTCCTTCGCCACAAACGAAAAGGTCGAGGCGTCGTAACGGAAGATGGTGGAGAGCTCGGACGGATCACGGCCTTCGAACAGGTCGGCCAGGTGCCGGCCGATGGTGCGGGCCGGGATGATCGTGGCATCGAGCCCGAGCTCGATGCAGATATGCTCGTAGCTCGGGTCCTGGATCTTGGTGACCACCTTGTCGAACCCCAACGACCGCCCCACCAGGCTGGCAATGATGTTTGTCTGATCCTCGCCGGTCAGGCAGTAGAGCACATCCGATTCTTCCGGATTCGTTTCACGCAGCAGAGACGGTTTGGCGCCGTCGCCAAGCAGAAAGCCGCAGTCGAACTCATTGCTGAGCTCGTCGATCTTTCCCTTTTCCCGCTCGATGATTACCACTTCATGGCCGCGCTTGAGCAGCCGCTGCGCGGCCATGACGGCCATAGAGCTCGCACCGACAAATATCGCCTTCATCAGGACTCCTTGCGTGTTCCAACCCAATTCGGAAGATAGAGGACAACCAGCAGCGCAACGATTTCCACCCGCCCAAGCAGCATGTCCAGGCACAGGACGAGCTTTAGGAAAAGCGGCATCTCCGCCGAGGTGATGCCCGCGCTCAGGCCGGCCGTGGCGGTTGCCGAGACCACCTCGAACAGCGCGTCCATCGGTGCATAGCCGTAGGCCAGGAAAGCGAACCAGGAGATCAGCACCACGCCGACATACAGCAGGACGAGGATCAGCACGCGCTGAATGGTCGCGTCTTCCAGCACCTTGCCACCGAGCTTGGCAGGGTGCACGGCGTGCGGGGGCATGGTCGTGCGCCGCAACAGGACCTGGATCAGGCGCAGCAGGATCAGCAAGCGCAGCAGCTTGATGCCACCGGCCGTCGAGCCGACGCCACCGCCGATCAGCATCGACACCAGCAGGCTCAGCTTGGCCCCATCATCGATCGAGGCCAGGTCGAGCGTCGTGAACCCCGCCGTCGATTGGGCCGACATGGCCAGGAACAACGCGTGCCCCGCGGCATCCTGCAGCCCCATGCCCGAACCCAAGCGGAACGACAGGAACAGCAGCAGGGTCACCAGGCCCACCGCCGCCACCAGCGCCAGCAACTCCTCGTCGCGAATGGCGTCACGCCAGCGCTTCGAGAAGGTGATCGCGTACAGCGTCAGGGGCAACGCGCCGCACAGGCTGATGGCAATGATCGCGAACCGGCTGTACCAGCTATCGAGGCCCGCAAGACTGTCGTCAAAAGACGAGAACCCGCCGGTCGACACCGCGGCCAGCACGTGGTTGATCGCGACCACGCCGCTGCCCGACACCAGCCAGACCACGGCAATGCCGGTTACGGTCAACGCACTGTAGATAATCAGCGCCTGCCGCGCGTGGGCGCGCGTGGTCGTCGCCAGCGTTTCGCCGCCCAGGGGCGCGCGCAGGCTGCGGCTGCTCACCTGGCTCCCCATCAGGATGGCAATCGAGAGCACCACGATCCCCAGGCCGCCGTACCACTGCATCCACGAGCGGGCAAACAGGAACGTCTCCGGCTTGTCCGCCAGATCGGTCGTCACCGACAGCCCAGTCGTGGTGACCGCGGAGATCGCCTCGAACAAGGCGTTCTCGAAGCTGAGCCCGCTGCCCATGAACGGAAAGGTCATCAGCAACGGCGAGAGCACGAAGGCCAGCGCCACGATGGTCAGCGCCTCGTTCGTCTGTATCCGCCTGGGTTCGGGAATGGAGCGCGACGCGCCCCAGGCGGTCAGCAGCACGGCGATGACGGCGAGGTAACGCAGGGCAATGCCATAGTCCTGAAACGCCACCGCCACGCCCAGCGGCACCAGCGTGAGCAAGGCGAGCATGGACGCGAGCAGTCCCAGGTACTTCGCCAGCACCGGGAGGCGCACCGCATAACTCAGTTCCGGGGAAATCGCAGTCATCTATGCCCCGCATCGATGGGCATCACGGCACAGTCAGGAGGCAGTGATATGGCCAACGTCCTGGAAACAGTAGCCATGGTTTCAGGCCATTCCCCAAAGACCATAAGCCACTGATCCCCCGGTCCGCTGATCACTTGAAAAGGTCGACACGATTCGATGGCTCTCTGGCTTGCGGGTTTGTTCGCAATCAAGGCGACGGCCGTTCACTGCAGCCCGCGCCTTGCGTCTGGACCCTTGGCGGCCGCGCAGAGACGCCACCGAATCCCTTGTTGAATTGTAGTGGAGCCCGGATAAATGCCTAACCCGCCCCTCCTGGAGCTTGCCGGCAGAATGGCATCGGAGTCGTGCAGACCCTTCCCGTGGCAGCCCCGGATTGCCCGGACCGATCCGCCCGTGTTGGCGCATCGGCCGCTCGAGCGGCTTGCTGAACTGGCCGACCACTCGCGTCAGCGGCCGGGTGGCCTCGGTGTCCGGTGCGGCGACATGAAGCCACCGGATTCCATCCACTCACGGCGGCATAAGCGGACGGGTTGGCCCAAAAGGGTTCTGACCTCCTTTTTCTGACCTAACATTGAATGCATGATCCAGGAGCAAGGGCTTAGCGCGCCCCGACCCGCTCGTTAGAGGCGCACCCACATGAACACCTCCCAGCCCCACGGGCTTCTCAACACCCTGCTTGCCCGGCTCCCCCATTCCTCCCAAGGGGCCTTTCGGCACCACCAGCGTGAGGCTGAACGGCGTATCGCCGTGGTGGCGGCCATCGCCGCGCTGACCATCCTGCCCGCCGCACAGGCAATGGAACAGATGCTTTTACCCGGCTACCAATCGGCCGAGTTGCACAATGCCCTCTGGCGCGTGCCAGTGATGGTCGTGTCGTTGGCGATACTGGGCCTGCGCTGGTTTCGACCGGAGGGGGCCTGGCCGCGGCCCCTGCTGCAACTGTTTTCCCTCGCGCTGCTGACCATGGCGGTGGGCATCTTCGCCCGGGGCCAGGCCCTTGAGAGCACTGCCGACCTCTACACCGGGCAACACCTGATCATCAACATTGCGGTCGTTTCCATCACGGCCACCCGCGGACTGCGGGATCTGCCCCTGGTCTTCGGACCACCCCTGCTATTCGCACTGCCTCTCCTGCTACTGCTCAACGGGGTACCCCTGGCCGAGATGACACCCCCTCTGATCTATCCCGCGATTATGGTCGTGGTGGCCGGCATCATCGCGGAACTGTTCTACTGCGGGAATGCGGCAAACTTCCTGGCGGCACAGCGGCTACGGCAAAGCGCGATGACCGACCCACTAACCAGGCTGCTCAATCGGCGCGCCATGGACGCAGAACTGACCATTGCACGGGCCCGGGCCATTCGCCACGAACAGACCTACGCCCTGATGATGGCCGACCTGGATCATTTCAAGCGGGTCAATGACGCATATGGCCACAAAGTCGGCGACGAGGTTCTCGTCGAATTGGCCCTCCGACTCGAGCGGTCTGTCCGGACCGAGGACCGGGTGGCTCGCTGGGGCGGTGAGGAATTTCTGTTACTGGTCCAGGGCGTGGACGAAATGGGCGCCATGACCATTGCCGAAAAAATCCGGCGCGCGGTCGCCCAAACGCCCTTCGTCACCAGCGCCGGCGTACTCGAGATCACCATCAGCGTCGGCCTTGCGATCCACAACGAGGCCACCCCGACCGAGGACTTGGTCGCACAAGCCGACCACGCGCTCTATCAGGCCAAAGAAAATGGCCGCAATCGCGTGGAAGCCGCCTGAAGCCGACACGGACGGGTTCGGCCCCTTTCCCCCAAAAAAAGTCGCAGCGACCGCGCCGGGTCTGACTGCGACTTCTCTTTAACGGCCCGAACGAACCGGGCCCGCAATAGCCTTTATTTGTAGCGAAGGTCCTGCAGCGCCTCGTTCATCTTGAACAGCACGATCATCAGCTCACACCAGATGCGCGCCAGGATCGCGCCGAAGACGATGGTCATCAGCCCCGAGAAGAACGCGGCGAACGAGAAGCCGTAACCGGCGAACATGATGCCGATGCCGCCGATCACCACACCCACCAGCAGCAGCCAGTAAATGACGGTAATAAACTTCGGCGTCAGCATCTTGTCGAAGAAAAGAAGGTCTTTCATTGCTCTTGGTCCTTTTTAGGTTCTTGGTTTTTTTGAAGCACGAAGGACAGTCAAGACGGGAGATTGCGCAGCGCCCTGCAGAACACAGTGCGTCAGCCGGTTTGGATGACCGGCATGGGAACGCCGACCAGGGGGAAATATCGGAGAACAACAGATTCCCTTCCAAGCGTCTCGACTTCCTGTCGAATTGGCTTCCAGGCGAGCCTACCACAGGCAGGGTTACCCGGATTGAGGCCTGACGGTCAGGGCTCCGACCCCGTTATCCGAGACTTCACCACCTGATCCTGTCTTGGCTTGCTGCTATTGTCACAACGCGTGCCGTGCCGAGTGGTCGGCGCTTCGTCATGAAGGAGTTTTCCGTGAGTCAGCACCCTTCCAGCAAACCGTCCGCGCACTGGCTGGCGGATATCGACTCGCTTGATCGAGAAGGCTTGACCGAGCGCCTGCGCTCCATGGCAGCTGAACTCGACCTGGCTCACGACCGTGAGCGGGCGCTGATCGATGATCTGACCGGTCTGGGCAATCGCCGTGACTTCGTGCGCCAACTGGACACCCTGTTCAGTCAGCATCAGCGCAACGACCTGCCGGTGAGCCTGATCCTGCTCGACATCGTCCAGTTCATTAACCACCACGGCCCGTCGGCCGGAGACCGCGTCCTGCGTGCCTTCGGCGATTGCCTGCGAGAGACGCTGCGTGGCATGGACATGTCGTTTCGCATCGCCGACCACGAGTTTGCCGTGATCCTGCCCGACACCTCGGTAAACGGCACCTCGGCGGTAGCGGACAAGTTGCGCCTGGCGGCCGCCTACTTCCTGGTCGAAGACGCCTCGGCATCAACGACATTTGATGTCAGCGTGGGCGTGGCTGCCTTCCGGGTCGAGGATCAGAATGCCGATGCTGTGGTCCAGCGAGCATACGAGGCGCTCGACGAGAGCCGGGCGGCACAGGCGGATTGGGGAGGACCGGCCGTCCGGTTGATCACCAAAAGAAAAGGATTCTGACCTCTTTCCCCCGACTCCCACCAACTGTAGGTCGGACTTCAGTCCGACGTCGGCCACCGGCCGACTTGCCGGATCTGTCGAATAGACACTGGAGGATCATTTCGCACGCCAGTAACGCGGAGTGATCAATAGCGATCGCGCTGCCAGGCGCGCGAGCCCCTTTTCTTGCTTGTCCAAGAAAAGAGGCGAAAAGAAAGACACCCCACGGCTTGGCCCTTCGGACCTTCGAGGCCGGACGACGTCCGACCTCGAAGCCTCACGGCCGGCGAATGTCTCGGGGCCGGCTCGACGCGACGTCGTGTCGCGCTGAGCCTCGGAGCGACGTCCCTGTCGCTCCGACCCCGGCCAACCGCCGGCCGTGAGGCAAGCCGTCAAGGGGGAAAAGCCTCCGTTTGCCGCCGTGCAGATTTAGCCCTCTGGACACCCCCTCCACCTGACCCGAAGGTAACCTCAAGCCCTGGAGGCAGGCAGCGGACCAAATCGAAGGGTGAGCCCCCTTACGCCTTGCCTCGCGGGCGGGAAATCGCAGGGTCGGGCCGCCATGGACGGCGGCCCGAGGTTCGCCGCGACAGGAAGTCGCGTCGAACCGACCCGTCCGCGATTGCCCGTTCGCGAGGCTGATCGCGCAGCGATCAGGCCCGAAGGGCCAAGGCGTCGGGGTGTCCTTCTTTTCGTCGGTTTTCTTGGACAAGCAAGAAAATCGACTCGCGCGCCACGCACAGGGCCGAAGCAGCGCCACCTCACGGAACAAGCGCGTGAAACCGATCCACCACGCTTCAAGGTGAGGAACGGAAGGCCTCTTAGGGGATCAGTTTTGATGGCAAAAATGCCGTTTTAAGAGATGAAAAGCCCCTCACCAGAGGGGCAGGGGGATTTATATCAAGCACTTAACCAGGTCCGACCCCGGAACGAGACCTGTGTCCTTCTTTTCGTCGGTTTTCTTGGACAAGCAAGAAAACCGACTCGCGCGCCATACAGGAGGCCGAAGCGTTGCCACATCATGCAACAGGCGCGTGAAACCGATCCACCACACTTCAGCGTGGAGGGGACAATGCTCCGACTACTTCATAGAAAAAGGGTTCTGACCCCTTTTTTGGATCATTCTTTCCTAAAGACGGACGTCAGCATGCCAGGAATCATTAGTGCCATGAATGCCAGACCTGGTGCAGCAAAAACTAGGGCACCAGCCCAATGCCACCCCCAGACATCCATCGCACCAAAAAAAGATCCGATAGTGATTGGGAGAGCAAACCTAAGCAAAAATGCAGCGAAAACAGCGGCAACAGCCCAACCGTACCCAAGATGGTGCTCTATCCCGACATACCCTGCCCACAATTGCAGAAGGCCGTAGACCACAATCGCGGCGATAAAAAAGCAGCCCGCAGCGCTCTGGATCTTATTACCCATTTAAACATCCCGTGAAAATGCATTCGGCGGCTAAACAGCCCATCACGCTACATCCAAGGCGGGTAACTACTATCACAAGGCATTTTTGTATATTTGATATGCGGCCACGCCCTTGATCAGCAACGCATCATGTAAGATCGAAAACGACGGACGCAGATCCTGTCGTGATCCGTCCAAATCATATTTGCTCTTCACAACGACGGCATCCACTGCGAATACATTTGGGTGACCAACGTTGTGCTTTGCCATAAAGATTTTTAAGAACTTAGGAAGTCTCTCAGCTGGGAATTCGACTTCAAGCACACCGTATTCCACATCCCAGTTTTCTAAAATTGACGCCCCATCACCATATTTATTTATATCCTCCTCCAGCTCTTCATCCATCTTTTCCATCCATGCGTCGAAATCTTCTTCCGCAAGCCTTCGGTCCTCTCTCACCTCCCTCATAAGCTCTTGCAAATACCCCAAATAGTCCACACGGACTGGCTCTGAGTAATGCAAATCCTTAAAGGGAATGAATGGGTCCCACTTTTGATTAACACTCAAAAATGGAGCAAGCTCCAATCTATAAACTTGATCAGTTTCAGGATGGTAAAGATAAGCAAGACGTCGCTCAGTCAGGTCAGAGTACGATCCCCACATGTAGAGCAGAACTAGTCCAACGACAACAATCCCACTTACTATCCAACCAGTCGCGTCCCTTTGCATAAAACTCCCTAAGCAGAAACCGATGCCGAATATTGGACAGGATCCGCCTAAACACAAAAAACCAAAAATGACGGCTAACTTAAGTCATTGATGGCCATCCAATCCCCGACTAGCCATATTCGCCGCCCGAAACAAAGCCCGCCGCTTGTTCAACGTCTCCTCCCACTCGGTAGCAGGAATCGAGTCGGCGACGATCCCGCCACCAGCCTGAACATGCAGCTGCCCATCCTTGATCACCCCGGTACGGATGGCAATCGCCGTATCCATGTTGCCGTTCCAGGCCCAGTACCCCACCGCCCCGGCGTAGACGCCGCGCTTGACGGGTTCGAGCTCCTGGATGATCTCCAGCGCACGGATCTTCGGCGCACCCGAGACGGTGCCGGCGGGGAAGGTCGCGCGCAGGACGTCCATGGCGTTGAGGTCGTCGTCCAGCTGGCCGGTGACCTGCGAGACGATGTGCATAACGTGCGAGTAGCGCTCGATGATCATGCGCTCCTCGAGCTTCACACTCCCCACCTTGGCGACGCGGCCGGTGTCGTTGCGCCCCAGGTCGATCAGCATGACGTGCTCGGCGATCTCCTTCGGGTCACTCAACAGATCCTGCTCGAGGGCCTTGTCCTCGGCCTCCGTGGCCCCACGCGGGCGGGTGCCGGCGATGGGGCGGACGGTGACCGTGCCGTCTTCCAGACGGGCGAGGATCTCGGGGCTCGAACCCACCACGGTGAACTCGCCTGCATCGATGAAGTACATGTACGGCGAAGGGTTGATCGAGCGCAGCGCCCGATAGAGGTCGATCGGCGCAGCATTGAACTCGATGCTCATCCGCTGGCTGGGCACCACCTGCATGACATCCCCCGCCGCGATGTATTCGCGGATGGTGCGCACGGCGTTCTCGTAGCCTTCGCGGGTGAAGGTGGCGGTGAAGTCATTCTCGTCGATCGGCTTGCCCGGCGCGGACGAGCCGTAGTGGGCCACCGGCTCGCGCAGGCGGGCGGCCAGCTGGTTCAGGCGGGCTTCGGCTACATCCAGCGCCCCGTCGGCTTCGGGGTCGACCAGGGTCACCAGCAGCAGCTCGCTGGAGAGATTGTCGACCACGACCACCTCTTCGCTGGCCATCAGCAGGATGTCGGGCACGCCCAGCGGGTCGTCGGCATCGAAGTTGGCCAGACGCGGCTCGATGTAGCCGATGGTCTCGAAGCCGAAGTAGCCCACCAGCCCGCCGTGAAAGCGCGGCATGTCGGCCGGCTCGTAGACGCGGTAGCGGGCCTTGAAGGTCTCGATCCAGGCGAGCGGGTCGTCGGCCGTCTCGTCCTCGACCACCTCGCCGTTTTGCTTGACCACCACGCGGTGGCCGTGGACGGTCAGGATGGTCGGGGACGGCAGGCCGATGATCGAGTAGCGCCCCCAGCGCTCGCCGCCGGTGACCGACTCGAACAGGTAGCCGAACGGTCCCTCGACCAGCTTACGGTAGACGGACAGCGGCGTGTCGTAGTCGCCCAGCACGCGGCGGGTGACGGGAACGCGGTTGTAGCCCTCGGCGGCAAGCTGCTCGAGATCGACGCGGGTGGGCTGGTAGGGCTGGAAACGGTTGGGCATGACGGGCTCCGGAAGGGAAAACGAGGGACGGGGACGAGTGGGCGTTCAGCTACGCCATCGTCTCCGCCAGCGCGTCGTCCCCGCAGCCATCGTCCCCTTCGCCATCATCCCTGGCTCCGTCATGCGGCCTACCGGCCGATCAACCCGGACAATTCCGTCATCGAGTCGATGACGGCATCCGGGTCGAAGTCCCGGATGTCCTTGCCGTGGTTGTAGCCGTAGCTCATGCAGACGATCGAGAAGCCCGCGGCACGGGCGGCCTTCACGTCGGAAATCGAGTCGCCGATCATCAGCGCCTCGGAGGGATGAACGTGGAACCAGCCCGCCGAGTAGATCAGCGGGGCCGGGTCCGGTTTCTTCAGTGGCAGGGTGTCACCGCTGATGACCACCTCGAAGTGATCACGCAGGCCGGTCTGCTCGAGCAGCGGCAGGGTGAACGCCTCGGCCTTGTTGGTCACGCAACCCATCGGCAGGCCCAGCGACTTGACGAACTCCAGCCCCTGCAACACGCCGTCGAAGACCTGCGAGTGCTGGCCGTTGTTCTCGGCGTAGTGACGCTTGAATACCGGCAGGGCCTCGTCGAGTTCGGCCGAATCGGGCGTGCCGTCCAGATCATTGGTCAGCGCGCGCTCGACCAGCCGCTCGACGCCGTTGCCCACCCAGTTGCGGACGTCCTCTTCGGCGCGCTCGGGGTTGCCCAGCTCACGCTGCATGGCATTGACCGAGACCAGCAGGTCGGGCACGGAGTCAACCAGGGTGCCGTCCAGGTCGAACAGCACCATGCGTGGCGTGAAGCGTGGCATCATTTGACCTTGGCCAGCTCGGCGCGCATCTCCTTGATGACGCTGTCGTAGCCGTTGGGGTCGGAATCCTGACCCTTGCCGAACAGCGCGGAGCCGGAGACGAAGGTGTCGACGCCGGCTGCGGCGATCTCGGCGATGTTGGCGCTGGAAACGCCACCATCGATCTCGAGGCGGATGTCACGGCCGGAGCGATCGATGATCTCGCGCGCCTGGCGGGCCTTCTCGAGGGTCGCGGGGATGAACTTCTGGCCGCCGAAGCCCGGGTTGACGGACATCAGCAGGATGATGTCGACCTTGTCGATCACCCATTCCAGCACGTCCAGCGGGGTGCCCGGGTTGAAGACGAGACCCGACTGGCAGCCCTCGTCACGGACCAGCTGCAGGCTGCGATCGACGTGCTCGGTGGCTTCCGGGTGGAAGGTGATCGAGGTGGCGCCGGCCTTGGCGAAGTCCGGGATGATGCGGTCGACCGGCTTGACCATCAGGTGGACGTCGATCGGCGCGGTGACGCCGTGCTTGCGCAGCGCGTCGCAGACCAGCGGGCCGATGGTCAGGTTGGGCACGTAGTGGTTGTCCATCACGTCGAAGTGGACCCAGTCGGCGCCGGACTTCAGGACGTTGTCCACTTCCTCGCCCAGGCGGGCGAAGTCGGCCGACAGGATACTCGGGGCAATGATGTAGTCGCTCATCTCGCGGTCCTCGGATACTTGCAAAATGCGGGGGAAATTCGGGCGCGCCGCCCTGGGCCCGGCCGTCAAAACGGACTCGGGCAATTGAACGCACGCGCGGAAACTGCCGGTCAATGTACCGGATTCGGCGCGATTTTTTAAGAACGGCGTCGCGCGCCCGGCCGATGAACGGCGGCCTTGAGGGCATCGAAGCGGACCGGTTTTGGAGGGTATCTTCCCGGCCGGCGCGGCGAGCCCCCCTCAAATCAGCTAGACTGCCCCGATATTTTTCAGCCCAACCGAAGACCCGAAACGACTATGTTCCAGACCGAACTGCTGCTGCGCGAATTCGTCACCCACGACGTCCAGCGCTACATCCTGGCCAAGCCCCATGGCTACCGCTTCACGCCGGGCCAGGCGATCGAGCTGGCCATCGACGAGCCGCAATGGCGCGACCAGGGCCGCCCGTTCACCCTGACCAACCGGGTCGACGACCGCGTGCTGGAACTGATGGTCAAGAGCTACGGCAGCCATGACGGCGTCACGCAGCGCCTGGCGCAGGCCCAGCCCGGCCAGAAACTGCGGATATCCGAGCCGTTCGACAGCTTCAACTACGAGGGGCCGGGCTGGTTCATCGCGGCGGGCGCCGGCATCACCCCGTTCCTCGCCATCATCCGCGATCTCGCCGACCGCGGCGAGCTCGAGGGGCAGAAGCTGATCTACTCGAACAAGACCGCCGAAGACATCATCCAGCAGCGCGAACTGGAAGCCGCCTTCGGCGAGAACGCGCATTTCGTCTGCACCCGCGAGAACTCGCCGTTTTGCACCCACAGCGGCCACGTCGACGAAGGCTTTATCCACGAGCACGTGCGCGATCTCTCCGAAGAGTTCTACGTCTGCGGCCCGCCCGCCTTCACCGATCAGGTCAAGAAGACCCTCGCCGACCTGGGCGGCAATACCCGCAGCATGGAATTCGGCTAAACCAAGCCGCCAGCCAGACGAAGAAAAAGCCGCGCGACGGAGACAATCCGAGCGCGGCTTTTTCGTGCGAAAAGGAAACCCCCTGTGGGAGCTTGCCTCGCAAGCGAATCGCGCGGAACGCGCGAGTCCCGTCGTTCAGCTGGCAACTCGGAGAACGCATTGCCTGTTTGCGACCGGGACAGCCGCTGACGCGGCTTTCGCGACCGAGGGTCGCTCCCACGGTGGCATGTCAGTGCTGCTCGATATCAAACCATTCGGTGACGCGCACCCGGGCCAGGTGGATGCGGTAGACGGTCTGCCGCTCGATCTGGCGGCCGTGACGATGGACGCGAAAACTCAGCCGACGGCAATGGGGCTGCCGGGCAAGCACTGCCATCAGCGGCGTGTCGGCCAGGCCGGTGATCGCGCGATGCAGGCGCGGGGTGAGCGGGCCGACCACCTCGGTCAGGGCCTCGACCCGGGCATCGCCGCTTTCCAGCCGGACGCGACGTTGCCAAACGCGCGTGACCCGCGGCACGGGCCAACGGCCAGCGACGTGCCCGCGCCACCCCTCGTCGAGGCGGCGCACCACCACGGGATGGCCGGTGTGCCGCCTCAAGGCCTGCGTGAACGAGCCGGTCGTGGTCGCCAGGCGACGCGGCGCGGCCGGCAGGCCGAACAGCGTCTCGTCACCCGCCGGCCGGGCCGTGGTGCGGAAGCAACCCAGGGCAAACCGGCTCATGGTGCCTTGGGGGCAAACACGTCTGCCTGCCCTTCCCCGCGCGGGTCGCTGGCCGCCTCGAGCCGGCCGTCGCCACGCCACCAGGCGACCGCCTGCATATTACCAAAGCCGTCATTGACCTCGATGCGATGCCCCATCAACTCGAGCTCGGCACGCTGCTCGTCACTGAGCAGGTCGGGCTCGACCTCGATCCGGTCGGGCTGGTACTGGTGGTGGATGCGCGGCTGGGCGACCCACTCGGCCACCGGCTCGCCGCGCGTGGCCGCCAGCACACCACCGAGCACCATGGTGATGATGCGCGAGCCGCCGGGCGTGCCGAGCACGCCCACCAGCTCATCGTTGCGCACGAAGGTGGGTGACATCGAGGACAGCGGCCGTTTGCCCGGCGCGATGGCATTGGCCTCGGCACCGACCAGCCCGTAGACATTGGGTACGCCCGGCTTTTGCGAGAAGTCGTCCATCTCGTCGTTCAGGAGCACGCCGGTGCCCGGCACGGTCACCCCGGCGCCGAACGGGTAGTTGATCGAGAGGGTCGCCGCGACGTAGTTGCCCTGCGGGTCCATCACCGAGAAATGCGTGGTGTGCGGGCCCTCGGGCTCGGTGACCACCGGGGCGAGGCTCGACGAGGGCGTGGCGTCGGTGGGCGAGATGCCCACCGCCAGCCCGGCGGCGTAATCGTTGCTGGTGAGCCGTTCGATCGGCATGTCGACGTAATCGGGATCGCCCAGGTATTCCGCCCGGTCGCGATAGGCGCGGCGCATCGCCTCGACCCGGTAGTGCAGCCCCAACACGGACAGGTCGTCCAGATCGCCGGCGCGGCGCTCGAGGGCGCCATAGGTATTCAGTATCTGCGCGATGGCCACGCCACCGGAGGACGGTGGGGCCGCGGAGACCACCTCGAAGCCGCGAAAGTGGCTGACCACCGGCTCGCGCTCGACCACCCGGTAGCCGGCCAGATCGGTGCGAGCCCAGATGCCGCCGGCCTTGCGCATTCCATCGACCAGTCGCCCGGCCAGCTCGCCCTGGTAGAAGCCGTCGCGCCCCTCGACGGCGATGCGTTCAAGCGTCTCGGCGAGATCCGGCTGGCGGATGACGTGGTCCAGCGCCGGCACCTTGCCGTCATCGAGGAAGATCGACCGGCTGCCCGGATCGTCCGCGAGCAATTCCTCGCGGAACCCGGCCAGGCGGCGATACATCTCGGTGACCTCGAAGCCGTCGCGCGCGACGCGGATGGCCGGGTCGAGGGTCGTGCTAAGAGGCAGTGCGCCGTAATCGGCGGCCAGGTGATCGAGCGCGGCGGGAATGCCGGGGATGCCGGCGGCCAACGCGCCATCGACGGACAGATCGGGCTGGGGATTGCCCTCATCGTCGAGATACATGTCGCGGCTGGCCTGACCCGGCGCACGCTCGCGGGCATCGAGCATCACGTCGCGCCCGCTTGCCGCTTCATGGAGCAGGTAGAAGCCGCCGCCACCCAGGCCGGAGCTGTACGGCTCGACCACCGCGAGTGCGGCCGTGATGGCGACCGCCGCGTCGAAGGCATTGCCGCCGCCCTCCAGCACCTCGCGCCCGGCGGCCGTGGCCATGGGGTGGGCGGTGGCGATGGCGGCCTGGCCCGGCGATGCCGAGGCCGAGGTTGGGGCCGAAAGCCAGCCCAGCGACAGGACGAGCGCAAGCGCGAGCCGAGGCAGTAGCCCAATCATGCTTAGCCCCCGCCGATCGCCTGGACGATCTCGACCCGATCGCCGTCGGCGGCCACGGCGCTGGCATGCTCGGCACGCGGGCAGATCTCGCCGTTGACCTCGACCGCGTAGCGCTTGCCGCTCGTCCCGGCCAGCGTGACCAACGCCTCGATCGTGGTGCCCTCGGGCACGTCGCGCGGCTCGCCGTTGAGCTCGATACGGACCATCGGTTCGGCCGTCGATTCAGCCATTGTCTTCCCCTCCACTACCGGAACCGTCGATCCGGCTCGCTTGTCTCTGCTGGTAGAATCCCGGACCGGCCTCAAGCCGGCCCATCCAATCTTCAAAGCCGATACTAATGAGCGATTCTCCCCTGGGCGACACGCCCGTGTCGCACCACGCGCTGCCGTGGGGCGAGATCGACACCGTCCTGCTCGACATGGACGGCACGCTGCTCGATCTCGACTTCGATGCCCGCTTCTGGAAGGAACACTTCCCGCAGCGCTACGTCGAGCTGAGCGGACTGACCGAGCCCGAGGCGATGGCGCGACTCAACGCCCGCTTCGAGGGCCTGCGCGGCCAGCTGGCCTGGTACTGCCTCGACGACTGGCACCGTGCGCTGGCACCCGATTGTCGCCATGAGCTCGACCTGATCGCACTCAAGCGCGAACTGGCCCACCACATCCGCTACCGCCACGGCGTGCCCGATTTCCTCGAGCGCCTGGGCGGGGCCGGCAAGCAGCGCGTGCTGGTGACCAATGCCCACCCGGCCAGTGTCGATCTCAAATTCGAGCAGGTCGATCTCTCGACGCGGCTCGATCGCATCTTCAACGCCCACGAGATCGGTGCGGCCAAGGAGTCGCCCCGCTTCTGGGACCGGCTGGCCGAGCAATTGCACTTCGACCCCGATCGCACCCTGCTGGTCGACGACAACCTGGTCGCGCTGGCGGCCGCCGAGGATTTCGGCATCCGTCACCTGCGCGCGATCACCCTGCCCAACAGCCGCGGCGAGCCGATGGACACCGCGCCGTTCCTCGCGTTGGACGATTTTCTGGCCGCGACGAGCGCCTTGGCACCACGTTAGGCCTGGGCTCCACGGAGTGGCCTATCGCGGCTAAAGCCGCTCCTACAAGGGTGTCGCGCGCTCCTCTTATTCGCCCTCGCTCGGCGGGACGTAGCCTTCCGGCTTGTCCTCGTTGCCCTCGAACAGGAATTTCTCCATCTCGCGGACCAGGAATTCGCGCGCCTTGGGATCGATCGGCGTCAGGCGATACTCGTTGATCAGCATGGTCTGGTGCGCCAGCCATTGCTGCCAGGCGGCCTTGGAGATGTTGTTGTAGATGCGCTCACCCATCTCACCCGGATAGGGCGGCTTGGGCAGGGCCTCGGCCTCGCACTGCAGGCGCTGGCAAAAAACGGTGCGGTCAGTCATGGGAACCTCGTTCACGGGTCGATGCGGGATGTGCCCGGAAAATGTGCGTGGA
Source organism: Guyparkeria halopsychrophila (assembly GCF_044582135.1). Classification (NCBI taxonomy): domain Bacteria; kingdom Pseudomonadati; phylum Pseudomonadota; class Gammaproteobacteria; order Chromatiales; family Thioalkalibacteraceae; genus Guyparkeria; species Guyparkeria halopsychrophila. The sequence continues at coordinate 17,824 of NZ_JBDODP010000001.1, forward strand.
TGATAACAGCGACCGGCGTCACGGCAGGGCGGCATCCAACGGCTCGTCGGGCTGAAGCCCAAGCCATGGGACGGCATCATCGCTACCGTGGGTTGGACTTCAGTCCCACGTCAGCCGCGTGGCTGACTGCTCACCCCTGGGCACACCAAAGCCGATCGAACCGCACGACAAGGCCCCTACAACCTCACTTGTCCCCTAACGCTGGGCCAAGCTGCGCACGGATCAACCGCTGGATCGGGGCGGGCAGCCCCACCGGTGACTCGTGGGCCAGTTGTTCGATCGCATGCCACTCACCGTTGCGGTCAGCCACCGCAGCCGGCGCAATCTGCACACCCCACACCTCGGCGGCCAGCTCGAAATGGCTGAAGACATGCCGCAGCTGGCCCAGCGCCTGCCAGTCATCGGCGGGCTTGAAGCCGAGGTCGGCCAGCCGTTGATCAACCGTCTCGGGCGTCTCGCTCACCGGCAGACAGGCAAGGCCTCCCCAGATGCCGCTCGGCGGGCGCTTTTCCAGGAAAACACGACCTTCACCGTCTTCCAGCCACAGCAGCACCCGCTCGCGCACCGGCTTGGGCTTGCGCCGCCGGCGAGCGGGGAGTTCCTGCTCGCGCCCCTCGATCCGCGCCCGACAGTCCTCGCTCACCGGGCAGACATCACAGCGTGGCTTGCCCCGACGGCAGACGGTCGCGCCCAGGTCCATGATTGCCTGGGTGTAGTCGGCCGGTCGCCCGGTCGGGGTGTATGCCTCGGCCAGCGACCACAGCTCACGCTGGGTGGCGGCGGTTTCCATTGGCGCATCGATCGCCGCATGCCGGGCGAGCACGCGCTTGACGTTGCCATCGAGGATCACGGCCCGCCGGTCGAAGGCCTGGGCGACGATCGCCGCAGCGGTCGACGGCCCCACCCCCGGTAGCTCCGCCCAGCCCTCGGTCGTCTCGGGCACGCCGGACTCCATCATCTGCCGGGCAGCGGCATGCAGATTGCGGGCACGGGCGTAGTAACCCAACCCCGACCACAGGGCGAGCACCGCGTCGGGCTCGGCGGCGGCGAGCGACTCGATATCGGGGAAACGCGCCATGAAGCGCTCGAAGTACGCAATGACGGTGGCCACCTGGGTCTGCTGGAGCATGATCTCCGAGACCCACACCCGGTAGGGCGTGCGCGGGTGCTGCCACGGCAAGTCATGCCGGCCGTGATCGTCGAACCAGGCCAGCAGCCGATCGGCGAACGGCGCGGTCACGACCCGCAACGGACATGGCCGACCGCTCGCCAGTTGCCAGCATCCAGCCGGCTCACAGACCGAAGCCCTTCAACATGTCCTTCACCGCGTCGCCACCCTTGTCTTTCAGGCGCTTGTCGATCTCTTCCTCGACACGCTGCTTCACCTCGCCCTTGACCGCCTCGCGGGCCAGCGATTCGAGATCGAGCGAGATCGAGGGATTGCTCAACGCGCCCTGGATGCGAATCGGCACCGGCACCTGCTTGAGGCGCTCGAGCTCCTTGCCGCCCTGCCCGGTGGCGGTGTTCACCACGGTGACGGTCAGGCCGTAGTCAATCTGCTCGCGCGGCAGATCCACTTGGCCCTCACCGGCGACCCGCAGCAGCGGCGAGGAGCCGGCGAGATCGTCGTTGCGCACCACGCCATTGCGGATGGCCGCCGTGCCGGTGATCGCGGTGAAGTCGGTAGACAGCTCTTCGGGTTCCGGCTCGGTCTTGCCCTCGAGGCGCGCCTGCGCACGGCGCAGCAGGTAGCCGATATCGAAGCCCTTGACCTTGCCGTCGCGCAGGGCGAAATCGGCATTGCCGTCGAGCCCCGCCTTGAGCTGGTCGGCCCGCTTGCCCTGGGTGGTGACGTCAAAGGCGACATCGCCCTTGCCGAGCAACCGGTTCTCGTCCATTACCGCGCTGAGCAACGGTTGCAGCGATACGCCCTGCATCCGGCCCTTGCCGGCATAACTCGGCACCTCGCCGCGCACATCCAGTGCCCCGCTGGCATTGATGGAGCCTTCGAAGGCATTGGCGGTCAGCTCGGTCAGTTGCAGGCGGCCTCCAGCCGCGGTGAGATGGACCACCGGACTGGACAGGCGGTAGCCCTCGTAGCGCAGGCTTTCCAGTTGCAGCCGGGCATCGAGATTGAGCCCGCGCAGCATCTCGACCGGCAACTCGATCTCGGCGTCCTTCGCGGCCGCCCTGCGCTGCTCGCTGCCGCCATCACCAGACCCCGCCGGGTCGCCAGCGCCCTTGTCGCCAGCAGCCTTCGGCGCGAGGTACGGGTTGGCGTCGAAATCGCCGCCCTGCAATCGGGCGAACAGGCGACCGCTCTCGAGGTCGTCGATACCGGCACGGCCGGTCAGCTTCTGACCATCGAGCGTGACGCGCAGGTCATGGAACATCGCCCGCGACGGGGCCAGGTCGACCTGGCCGGTCAGGGCGAACTCGCGCAACGCGTCATCGGAACGCATCTCGGGCACGGTCATGCCCAGCCGGTCGGCCAGTTCGCGCGGGTCGAAGGCGGCGATCTTGATCGGACCGGCGGCAACCAGCTCGCCGCTATCGAGACCACTGACGTCCAGCCGACCGGTCGCCTCGATCGGCTCGGAGGAAAGGCGCAAATCGTTGATGGTCGCGGTGCCGGCCTTGAGGTTGGCGACCAGCGCGGCGCTCGCCGCAACCTGCACCGTCTCGCCCACGTTCGGCAGCCCCTTGAGATCGGCCTGGAACGTCAGGCGCGGCAACTCGTAACGACCAGTCGACCAGTCGGCCTCCAGCACGGTCTCGAGCCGGCTTTCCAGGTAGGTCAGTGGGCCGACATCCTTGCCATTGAGGTCGAGCACCACGCCATCGAGCCGCGCCTGCGAGTTGCCGGCGCGCACGTCGGCCTTCTCGACGCGCAGCATCGCCTCGATACGTTCGGGCAGACCGGCATCCACACCCTGGTCATGGCTGGCCACCAGATTGAGCTCGAGATCCTCGAACAGCATGTCCTGACGACTGAGCCAGAGCTGCGCCCGGGTGGTGAGATCGACGCTGCCACTCAGGACCGGCATGTCGGGCATCGCCAGGCGAAAGCCGGAGACCAGTTCGATATCGGTCGGCGCGCCGTCGGCCAGCTCACCGGTCTTGAGATCCAACCCATCGATGGTCAACTGCTGGTTGGCCTGCTCGTCACGCCAGTGCAGGGTGGCATTGCGGATATCGACACCACCGACGCTGAGCGTCAGTGCCGGGCCGTCGCCATCCTGCGGCTCGATGGTGTCGGGCTCCCCGCCCGAGGCCTTGGCCGACTTGGCAGAACGCTCGACCAGGTCGCCCCAGTTGTTGCGCCCGTCTTCCTTGCGGGTCAGGTGGATCCGCGCGTCCTCGATCAGCAGGGTACCGATCTCGAATTCGCCGCGCAGCAGCGGCAAAAGCGCGGCCTGGGCCTCGAGACGCTTGATCTCGATCATCGATTCGGGCTCGAAGCCCTCGGCATTGGCCAGCACCACGTCCTCGGTGGCCGCCCCCAGCCACGGGAAGATCGTTACCGAGAGGTCGCCATTGAACTGGATGCTGCGCCCGGTCTGTTTTTCCACCTGGGCGGCGATCTGCGGCTTGTAGTCGTTGGGATCGAAGGTCAGGGCGAACGCGACGATCGCCAGTATGGCGACCAGCACGATCGCGACGAAAAGCAGGCCAATGCGCTTGATCCATTTCATGCAGGGTCGTCCTCGAAGGTCGGTGGCCGGGCACGCATGCCCCCGGGTGGTCCGATTGGCCCGGTCGATTCGAGTGTCTCGGGTCACAATCCGGACTAGGATTGGTTCAGACTTTAGCAGACAATAGGCGGGGCCAGACCGGGCGTTCGCATGTGTCGAAACGGCCGGCAGAACCGACACACACCGTCAGCGAAACGACCGACCATGAGTATCACCATCCGCCTGTTTGCCAGCCTGCGTGAGCGCATCGGCTTCGATGAGACCCGGCTCGACCAGACCCCGGCCACGGTGGCCGAAGCCTGGCGGCGGGTCACCGATGTCGAGCGCCCCAGCAACACCCTGGCGGCCGTCAATCACGAGTATGTCGACCTGGATCATCCGCTCTCGGATGGCGACGAGGTTGCCTTCTTCCCACCGGTGACCGGAGGCTGAACCATGGCCAAAAAGCTGCCCGCCAACGACATGCACCGGGAGATGCGCCAGATCATTTCCCGCCGACGCCGGCTGATTCGCATCTGGCCGGTGATCGCGCTGCTGCTGGGCGTAGTGACCATCGGCTTCTATGTCTGGGCCTTCTTGCAAAACCCCATCCTGGTCAATCCGTTGCACGTGCTCGACCTGATGCAGACCGGCAACCTCGACTCGGCCACCCAGGCCCTGCTGGCCGTGACCGCGCCGATGTTGTTCCTGGCCGTGGGGCTGCTGGTGCTCCTGCTGCTGGCCTTCGTCACGGCCGGACTGGTCAGCGAGGGACGGTTGATGCGCGTGCTCGAGAAGAACCTGACGCGCTGAGCCCGACCGCCTCCAAGCCAAATACCCCTCCGGGTCACGCGACCGTCACGACCGTCGCGTAAACAAGCACTTGACTGGATTGCCCGTTCGCCCGACATTGCTTAAGCAATGCAGGCGACCGACGCCCTGTCGGCTTTGTTTGTCCATCCAGGAGAGAGTTCAGGCCATGTCGATCACGAAAAAACCGCTCAAGGTACGCCCCGAGTGTCGCATCACCTTCAGTTACCGCCCGGACGACGGTGAGAAACACCGCGTCGAAGTGCGCGGCGATTTCAACGGCTGGGGCGATGAAACGATACCGCTCAAACGCCAGCGCGACGGCAGCTACCGGACGACCGTCAGCCTGCCGCAGGGCGGCGAGTACGCCTTTCGCTACCTGATCGACGAGGACCGCTGGGACAACGACGAGGCGGCCGACGACTACGTGCCCAACCCGTACGGCACCGGCGACAATAGCGTGCTGCGCACCTGAGACGCCTCGCCCCGGACATCAGCCCCCGGTATCAACCCCGGGTCAGTCTCAGGCGCTGCAGGCGCATGACCTCGCGGTCGATCAGCTGGCTGTCACGCGGGGGCAGTGCGGAGAACTCCAGCCCATAGACCACGCTCTTGCCCACGCCCGGTCGGCGGTTGCGCACGATGAATTCCAGGCGCACGTCGATGCTGTCGCCGACCTTCAGGCGCGCGGCGCTGACCTCGTCGCCGGGTTTGAGCCCCGGGTCCTTGCCACCCACCACGCTCACCGCGCAACCGGTGGCCGAGAGGTTGACCACGTCCCCGGACGTGACGCCTTGCGGCATCGACGGACAGAACGCCAGCGTACCGGGCACATCCGGAGGCAGGTCGACTCGAAAGGCCGCGCGGCGCTGGAGCCGCTGCATGAGCTCGGGATAGCCGACACTCAAGTAGCAGTCGCCATCCTCTTCACGGGTCGCTAGGTCGGCGGTATAAAACCAGTTCAGCAGGCCGTCGATGACCGCCTGCAGCCGCACCTGGCGGGCTTGCAGCACGTGGCGAAGCACCACGGGATCGGGGCAGTCGAGCACCAGCCGGCGGGCGGCGGGCTCGTTGCCCACCACCTGCACCTGGCCCTGGAAGTCGGGGTCGTCATCGGGGATCAGCCAGACATGGCCGCGCGCCTCGAACAATCGCTCGAGCGTGCGCTCAATGGCGCGGGGGGCGCGGACGGTTTTGATGTCCTGATCGTCCAAGACCGATGACTCCGAATCCGTGGGTTCGTTCGAGCGGCCAGCGCCGCCCGGACATGAGCGCCGACAAGCATACCCATTTTGCCCCCACCCTGCAGCCACCCGGAAACCCCTTAGCAACACGGCTCGTGGGGCACAGTTCGATTGGTGCCGACGATCGGTTACCATAGGCTCCAATTTTTCGGACAGGGTGGCTCTGAATGCCCGCGCATTCAAAGACTTCCTGTCTCCGAAATCCCGTTTACCCATTCGACTGACACAGAGGACTTTTCCATGTCTGAAGCCAAGCGACTTTCGCAGTACCTGGCCGAGCACCAGCGCCAGGGCCGCGTCGATGCCGACTTCGTCGGCCTGATCAGCGACGTGGCCGCCGGCTGCAAGGTGATCGCCGACCAGGTCGGCCGCGGCAACCTCATCGACCTGCTGGGCTCGGCCGAGACCGAGAACGTGCAGGGCGAAACGCAGAAGAAGCTCGACATCATCTCCAACGACGAGTTCACCGACATCCTCACCGAGGGCGGCCACGTCGCGGGTCTCGCCTCCGAGGAGATGGACGAGGTCTACGACCTGCCGGTCGGCAAGCACCGCGGTCCGTACCTGTGCACCTACGACCCGCTGGATGGCTCGTCGAACATCGACGTCAACGTCACCGTCGGCACCATCTTTTCCGTGCTCAAGGCCCCCACCGGCAAGGAGAACCCGACCGAGGAAGACTTCATGCAGCCGGGCACCGAGCAGGTCGCCGCCGGCTACGTGACGTACGGCCCGTCCACCATCCTGGTCCTGACCATCGGTGACGGCGTCGACGGCTTCACGCTCGACCGCTCCGTGGGCGAGTTCAAGCTGACCCACCCGAACATGACCATCCCGGAAGACACCGCCGAGTTCGCCATCAACATGTCGAACCAGCGTTTCTGGGATGCGCCGGTCAAGCGCTACGTCGACGAGTGCCTCGCCGGCAAGGAAGGCGAGCGCGACAAGGACTTCAACATGCGCTGGGTCGCCTCGATGGTTGCCGAAGTGCACCGCATCCTGGTGCGTGGCGGCGTGTTCATGTACCCGATCGACAGCAAGCACCGCGAGCGCGGCGGCAAGCTGCGTCTGATGTACGAAGCCAACCCGATGTCCATGATCGTCGAGCAGGCCGGCGGCCTGTCGATCACCGGCCCGGACCGGATCATGACCATCGACCCGGAAAAGCTGCACCAGCGCGTACCGGTCATCCTGGGCTCCAAGAACGAAGTCCAGCGCCTCTGGGATTACCACAAGGAAGGCTAAGGCCTTCCGGACAACCCGGATGCAAGAAAGCCCCGCGGGTCATCGACTCGCGGGGCTTTTTCTGTTCAAGGACAGGAAACGGGGAGAAAGCTAACGCATGGATCTATCCCTGGACGCTTTCACTCATTTTCGGCCCGACGACGTGGCCCCCGTTCCCCGTGGGAGTTTGCCTCGCAAACGAAACGCGCCGGCAAGCGCGTGCCCCTTCAAACGCTGTCGCCAATCGGCGAACCGGGACGGCCGCTGGTGCGGCTCGCTTCCCACGGAGCAATACGCCTCATCGGGGACGCTCATCACTCCCGGGCGCCGCCCCTATTCCGGATTAACCGTACCGCCCGGTGATGTAGTCCTCGGTCTTCTTCTTCTCGGGCGTGGAGAACATGGTCGCGGTGTCGTTGTACTCGATCACTTCCCCGAGGTGGAAGAAGGCGGTGTAGTCGGCGACGCGCGCGGCCTGCTGCATATTGTGGGTGACCACGACGATGGTGAAGTCACGCTTGAGCTCATGCATCAGCTCCTCGATCGTGGCCGTGGAGATCGGGTCGAGGGCGGAGGTGGGCTCGTCCATCAGGATCACGCTCGGCTGCACGGCGATCGCGCGCGCGATGCACAGGCGCTGTTGCTGACCACCGGACAGCGAGGTGCCCGGCTGGCCGAGCTGGTCCTTGACCTCGTCCCACAGACCGGCGGCGCGCAACGACCGCTCGACCAGCTCATCCTGCTCCTTGCCCTTGGAGACGATGTCGTGCATGCGCGGCGCGTAGGCGACGTTCTCGTAGATGCTCTTCGGGAACGGGTTGGGTTTCTGGAACACCATGCCCACCTTCTTGCGCAGCGCCACCTCGTCGACCTGCTTGGAGAGCACGTTCTTGCCTTCCATCATGACCTCGCCCTCGGCGCGAGCCGAGGGGATCAGATCGTTCATGCGATTCAGGCAACGCAGGAACGTGGACTTGCCACACCCCGACGGGCCGATCAGCGCGGTGATGTTGTTCTGGTAGATGTCCAGATCGATGCCGTGCAGCGCTTGTTTTTCCCCGTACCAGAGCTTGAGATCACGCACGGTCATTTCGAGATCGTGGGTGGTCTCCGGGCTGAAGGTGACTGGGGCGCCGGGGGATGCGAGTTTGGTTGTCATGCTCGCCGTACCTGTCGTTGATGGGCGTTCATTGAATGGGCTCTGACCAAGCCGCTGGGATTACCAGCGGTGCTCGAATTTCTTGCGCAGATAGACTGCCGTGGCGTTGAGCGAGATGAGCACCGTCAGTAGCACGAGAATGCCCGCGGCGGTGCGCTCGACATAAGACGACTCCGGCATGCCCGCCCAGGTGAATATCTGTGCAGGCAAGACGGTGGCGGCCTGGGTGAAGCTGGTGGGGGCGTCCGGGATGTAGGCGATCATGCCGATAATGATCAGTGGCGCGGTTTCGCCCAGCGCCTGCGCCAGACCGATGATCGAGCCGGTAAAAATGCCGGGCATCGACAACGGCAGGACGTGGTCGCGCACGGTCTGCCAGCGGGTGGCCCCGACGCCGAAGGCGGCCTGGCGGATCGAGTCGGGTACCGCCCGCAGGGCGGCGCGCGACGTGATGATGATGATCGGCAGGGTCATCATCCCCAACGTAAGACCACCCGCAAGAGCCGAAGAACGAGGTGCACCGAAGAAGTTGATGAAGATCGCCAAACCCAGCAGACCAAACAGGATCGACGGGATCGCGGCCAGGTTGTTGATATTGACCTCGAGAAAGCGCGTGAACCGGTTGTCCGGAGCGAATTCCTCGAGATAAACCGCCGTCATCACCCCGACCGGGAAGGCAAAGGCCAGCGTGACAATCAGCACCAAAACCGAGCCCATCGCGGCCGACGCCAGGCCGGCCATTTCCGGCAACTTGGAGTCACCATTGGTGAAAAAGCCCGTGTTGAAGCGCAACTCGGCGCGCCCTTCCTCGGCCAGTCGGTCGAGCACCTCGATCTGCTTGTCTTTGAGACGGGCCTTGCGCCCCTTGAGATACTGGTCGACCGCATCGTCAGCCAACACCCACTCGGTCTGCGTGGTTCCCAACAACGATTCATCGTCGGCCATGCGACCCGGAATCAGGCGCAGGTAACCGCGGCTGACCAGGTCCCGATAGTCCGCCTCGACCGCGGCCAGTGGCAGCTCGGCAGCCCGTTCGCTGTAGTCCACCTCGACCTCGATGTAGCCCTGCTGGAAGGCCGGCAGCCCCTTTGCCAGCATGTCACCAAGGAAGACCAGCAGGAAGGTGCCAGCCAGGATCAGCGCCGCCATCGACAGCCACTTCATGCGGGCCGACTTGCGGTGGCGCTTTTTCAACTGACGGGAGATGTCGTCGAGGGACTGAGCCATGACGGGTTGCTTCCGATTAATCCAATTACAGGTTGCTGACCGCGTATTTCTCGCGGAAGCGGCGAATCATGAGCACCGAGACGGTATTGAGCGCCAGCGTGATCACGAACAGCACCAAGCCGAGGGCGAAGGCCGACAGGGTCGCTGCCGACTCGAACTCGTTGTCGCCGGTCAGCGACGAGACGATGCTCACCGTGACGGTGGTCATGTCCTCGAGTGGGTTGCCGGTGAGGTTGGGGCGCATGCCGGCCGCCATGACCACGATCATGGTCTCGCCCAGTGCCCGCGAGACACCCAGCAGCGTCGCCGAAATGATGCCGGGCAAAGCGGCGGGCAGTACCACAGAACGAATCGTCTCCGCCCGTGTGGTGCCCAGTGCCAGCGAGCCTTCGCGCATGGCGTTGGGTACCGAATTGATCACGTCGTCGGATAGCGAGGAGATGAACGGGATGATCATGATGCCCATCACGATGCCGGGGGCCAGCGCGTTATTGAACGAGGCGTCCAGCCCGACCGAATTCGCCAACGAGACGATCAGCGGCGCGACGGTGATCGCGGCAAAGAAGCCGTAGACCACGGTCGGGATGCCGGCGAGCACCTCGAGCACCGGCTTGGCCACGTCGCGCACCTTCGACGGGGCGAACTCGGCCATGTAGATCGCCGCCGAGACCCCGATGGGTACCGCCACCAGCATCGCGATCACGGTGATCATGAAGGTGCCGGCGAACAGCGGTACCGCGCCGAAATTGTTGGATGCTTCGGGTAAGCCGTCGCCACGCCCAGCGCCTTCGAGGAAGGAGTCACCCGGCGCCCAGGTCGTGCCGGTGATGAAGTACCAGAAGCTCTCCATCTGGAAAAAGCGGATCGCCTCGAACACGATCGCGAACAGGATGCCGAAGGTGGTCAGGATCGAAATCGAGGCCGCGCCAACCAGCACCCACTTGACGGCACCCTCCAGCGAATCGCGGGCGCGCAGTTCCGGCCGGACCCGGCTCAGGCCGACGAACAAGCCGAACGCCCCCAGACCCAATGCACCCACTACCGCCAACCAGCCGGGGAAGACATCTTCGAACAAGCCCAGCACGATGGCCGCGAGCATGGCGACGACCATCGCCGGACCCGCGGCGCTCAGGACGGTGAACCAGGCGTATTGATCCGGCTGGGAGTGCATGGGCGTCCCGCTGGCGCGGACACGGGCAGCCTTGGAACGGCCGAGGAAGAACCCCAGCACCCCGAGGAACAAGACCCCGGCAAAGAACGTCATCAGTATCTGGTCGGTCTGCATGGCAGCGGGTTCCGTCTTGTCGATGGCCGATCGTTGCCGGTCATCCGGTCGATCGTCGGCTGAGGCGGCGATGTTCAGGCGGCCCATTATTGAGAACCTGGCTCCTGTTGCAAGCATTCGGTCATCAAAACACCAAACGCTTGCGACAAGAGAAAGCCGGTGAGCGAGCCCACCGGCTATCCCCATCCCTGGATGAGCATCCCTTCCCCCTCCTGGGAAAGCGGATCCTGCGCTTACTTGAGGTCGGACATCTGCAGCTTGGTGCGATCGGAAACCCGCTCCTGCCACTGCTCGAGCTCAGCCTGCGGCAGCGGGATCAGGCCGATGCCCTTGAGGTAGCCGAGATCGCTGATCATCTTGTCGCTCATGAACAGATCGACGTAGTCACCCATTGCCGGAACGTCGGCGGCGTGGCTGTTCTTGATGTAGAACCACAGCGAACGGGAGACCGGGTACTCACCCGAACCGATGGCTTCCGGCTCCGGGGCGACGCCGTCGATGTTCGAACCAACCAGCTTGTCGCTGTTCTCGTCGAGGAAGGAGTAGCCGAAGATGCCGAAGGCGTCGGTATCCTTTTCGAGCTTCTGGACGATCAGGTTGTCGTTCTCGCCAGCGTCGATGTAGGCACCATCCTTGCGCAGGTTGGCGTAGCCTTCGTTACCGTAGGCTTCCATCTCCTCGGTCACGGCCTCGAGCACCAGTTCCTCGAAGGCATCACGGGTGCCGGAGGTGGTCGGCGGGCCATAGACGCGGATTTCACGGTCCGGCAGCGAGGAGTCGACGTCGCTCCACTTCTTGTACGGATTCTCGACCAGCTTGCCATCGACCGGCACTTTCTCCAGCAGCGCCATGGCGATCTGCTCGCGGGTGAACGCGGCGCTGTCGTTCTTGTTGCTCTGGGCAAAGGCGATGCCGTCGTAGCCGACCATGGCCTCGGTGATGTCGGTGACACCGTTCTCCTGGCAACGCTCGAACTCAGAGGTCTTCATGCGGCGCGAGGCGTTGGTGATGTCCGGGGTGTCCAGTTCACCGCCTTCGCAGAACAGCTTCATGCCGCCGCCTGAGCCGGTGGACTCGATAACCGGGGTCGGCCAATCGGTGGTCGCGCCCAGCTCTTCGGCGACGTAGCTGGAGAACGGGAAGACGGTGGAAGACCCGACGATGCGGATCTGGTCACGGGCATGGGCGGTGCCCATGGAGGCGGCCACGACGGCAGCCAGGCCAATCGTTGTTACGGCAAAAGGTTTCATACGGGTCATTCCTCAATTGGTGTTCAACACAACGCGTTTGCGGGATTGGATACTGAGGATCGTTTGTGACAACAGGATGAATTTGTGACAACGGTTCGGTGACAAGCATAGAGGTGGAAGTGGAAGAGATGTGCCGTTGGGCGTTTGCTGCGGCCCACTCCGCCAAGGCCCCCGCCTCAGACCTCCCGCTTTCTCGCGAGCATCGCGGCTAAAGCCGCTCCTACGAGCCCTCTTCCAGCTTCAAGCTCCAGCCGTCAGGCCGCGGCCGGCGGCTTGACCCGGAACCACACCGCATACATCGCCGGCAGAAACACGATGGTCAGCACCGTGCCCACGGCGATCCCGCCGATGAGCGTGTAGGCCAGCGGCCCCCAGAAGGTGCTGGCCGTCAGCGGCACGAACGCGAGCACCGCGGCCAGGGCGGTGAGCACCACCGGCCGGGCACGGCGAATGGTCGCCTCGATCACGGCGGTGTAGCGGTCATCGCCCGCGCGGCGGTTCTCGTCGATCTGCCCCACCAGGATCAAGGTGTTGCGCATGAGTATCCCCGCCAGCCCGATCAGCCCCAGCAGGGCGACAAAACCGAACGGCTGGTTGAACAGCGCCAGCGCCCCGGCGGCACCGATCAACCCCAGCGGGGCGGTCAGCAGCACCATGAACAGGCCGGGGAATGAGCGCATGTTGAGCATCAACAGGGTCAGCATGAGTACCACCATCAGCGGCATGATCACCTTGATCGAGTTCTGCGCCTTGCCCGACTGCTCGACGGTGCCACCGATCTCCAGGCGATAACCGGGCGGCAGATCGGCGCGCAGATCGGCCAGGTCCTGCCAGCTGGCACTGGTCGCATCCGGCGGCTGGGCGCCGCGGATCTCGGCGTTGACGTTCAGATAGGGGACCTGGTTACGACGCTTGAACACCGGCAATTCGCTTTCCACCTCGATCTCGCCCAATTGGGCCAACGGCACCGTTTCGCCATTGGCGCTGCGGATCGGCAACTGATCGAGCCGAGCCGGGTCGCGCGCCTGTTCCGGGTTGGCCAGGACGATCACGTCGATGCCGCGGATGCCCTCGCGCAACTGCGTGGCCGCCCGACCGTTGATCAAGCCCGCGAGCTGTTGCTGAACCTCGGCGGGCGTGAGCCCCAGGGCCGCCAGACGCGCGGGGTCGAGCGCCAGGCGCAGCGTGGGGATCTGCCGCCCCCATTCCAGATGCGGATCGACCAGGTGCGGATTGTCCGCCATCACCACACGTACCCGCTCGCCGATCTCGACCAGCCGCTCGACTTCCGGCCCCATGACACGGAACTGCACCGGCCAGACCACCGGCGGGCCGTACAACAGCGGGTGCGCGCGGACCCGCGCCTCGGGGAAGGCGCCCTCGGCGATCATCGTCTGCATGCGCCCGCGCAGGGCCTCGCGTGCCTCGGCATCGTGCGTGACGGCGATGATCTTGGCGAAGGCCGGATCGGGCAGCTCGGGATTGAGCGCGAGAAAGAAGCGCGGCGCGCCGCGGCCGATGAAGGTCGACAGCGATTCGAGTGCCGGATCGTCCTCGATCGCCGCGGCGACGCGCTCGGCCACCTCGCGGGTCGCTCCGATCGAGCTGCCCTCCGGCAACTGGATATCGATCAGCAATTCCGGGCGATCCGAGCTGGGGAAGAATTGCTTGGCCACGCCCTGCCCCATCAGCACGGCCGAGGCGACAAACAGGATCAACGTGCCCCCGATCACCCACCAGCGGTGGTGCACGCAACCGATGACCAACCGCCGCAGCCCGCGGTAGACACGCCCGGCATACATCTCGCCGGAGGAGGGCTGGACCTTCGGCAACAGCTTCACCCCCAGGTAGGGGGTGAACACCACCGCGACGACCCACGAGGCGATCAGCGAGATGCCCAGAATCCAGAAGATGTTGCCGGCGTACTCGCCCACGTTCGACTGGGCAAAGCCGATCGGCACGAAGCCCACCACGGTCACCAGGGTGCCCACCAGCATGGGCATGGCGGTGACCGTCCAGGCATGCGCCGCGGCGGCGACCCGGTCGGTGCCCTCCTCGAGCTTCACCAGCATCATCTCGATCGCGATGATCGCGTCGTCCACCAGCAGGCCCAGCGACAGGATCAGCGCCCCCAGCGTGATCCGGTCGAGGTTCTTGCCGGTGATCTGCATGACGACGAAGGTAATCGCGAGCGTCAGCGGCACGGCCAGCGCCACCACCAGGCCGGCACGCAGCCCCAGGGCGAGAAAGCCCACCAGCATCACCACGCCCAGGGCGAGCAGGAACTTGATCTGAAAGGTGTCCACCGCCAGGCGAATCGCATCGGCCTGGTTGGTGACCTTCTCCAGTTGCACACCGGCAGGCAGCCCCGCTTGGATGCGCTCCTCGAAGGCCGCCAGCCGCTCGCCGAGCTTCAGGCCGTTGACGTTGTCGGCCATGACCACGCCCACCATCAGCGCGCGCTCGCCGTTGTTCTCGACGATAAAGGCGGGCGGATCGGCCAGCCGCCGCGACACCTCGGCGACGTCCGAGACACGCAGGACCTGCTCGCCGATCACCAGCGGGGTGTTGCCAATGCGTTCGATTGCGTCCGTGCCGCCGCCATCCAGCCCCGGACCGACGCGCACAGACAGGCGCGGACCGTCGGTCTCGATCCGCCCGGCCGAGGTCATGCGGTTCTGGCCGGCAAGCGCGGCGGCCACCGCATCCAGTGACAGGCCCAGCGACTGGATGCGCGCCGGGTCGAGGCGGATTTCGATCCGGTCGACCTGCTCGCCGATCAGGTGCGCCTTGTCCACGCCCTCCACGCGCAAGGCCTCGCGCCGCAGGGTTTCGGCGGCCTGAACCTGCAGGCGCTGCGACACCCCCGGCGCGGTCAGGGCGTAGAGCGTGAAGTAGACGTCGGAGAAGTCGTCGTTGAACAACGGGCCAACCACGCCCGGCGGCAGCTCGGGCTCGGCATCGGAGAGGTGCTTGCGCACCTGATAGAAGGTGTCGCTGACTTGCTCGGGCGGGGTGGATTCCTCGAAGTTGATCCGCAGGTAGATCGAACCGGGGCGGGCGACGCTCTCGACGAAATCGAAGTAGGGCACGTTGTCGAGCGCACGCTCGAGCGGCTCGCCCACCTGCTCCTGCATCTCGCGGGCGGTCGCGCCTTCCAAGTGGGCCTCGGCGAGCATCACCTTGAGGGTGAAGGCCGGATCTTCGGCGCGCCCCAGCGAGACGAAGGCATACAGACCGGCGGCGGCCACCAGCAGGATCAGGTACAGCGTGATCGAGCGCTCGCGGACCGCGAGCGCCGAGAGATTGAAACGCGAGGAATCGGCGGGCTGGCTCAAGGCCGCGGCTCCCCGGCCCCGCCGGCCAGCTCGGCGGCGCGGCGCGGGCGGACCCGCTGGCCATCGTGGAGCCGATTCACGCCCGCGGCCACCACCAACGCACCGACGGGCAGGTCGCCCGCGATCACCGCGTAATCACCCGCCACCGAGCGCACCGTCACCGCGACCGCCTGCACCGCATCGTCCTGCACGCGGAAGACCCGCGACTGGCCATCACGGGCGAAGACGGCGCCCACCGGCACACGCAACGTCGGTTCGCCGCCGGCAAAACGCAGGATGGCCGTCTGCCCCAGCGACCAGGGCTGCCCCTCGACCGCCGCCCCGTTCAGGCGGTAACGAGCGGCATAGGTGCGACTGGCCGGGTCGGCCGCGCCGCTGACCGAATCGAGCTTGGCCGCCACCGTTTGCCCGTCACCAACCAGTTCGGCCATGGCCCCTTCCGACAGGGTCGGCATCCGTCGCTCGGGCACGGCCACTTCGACCAGCCGCCCGGCATCCGCGGCCAATTGCAGCATCGGCTGGCCGGCGGCGACCACGTCGCCGACATCGGCCAGCAGGCCGGTCAGCACGCCATCGAACGGCGCGCGCAGCTCGGCGTAGTCGAGGGCATTCTTCGCCTCGGTCAGTCGTGCCTCCGCATTACTCATGGCCGCGGCAGCCGCCCGTTGGCGGGAGATGGCTTGATCCAGTTGTTGCCGGCTGGCGACATTGCGGTTCGACAGGTCGCGGATGCGCGCCAGTTCCTGGTCGGCGAGCGTTGCCTCGGCCTGCGCCTGCGCGAGGGCCGAGCGGGCCGAATCCAGCCGCGCACGCAAATCCCGGTCGTCGAGTCGGGCCAGCACCGCACCGGACTCGACCCGCTCGCCACGCCGCACCAACCGCTCACTGATCCGCCCCGCCACCTGGAATCCCAGCGCGCTGGCGGTCTTCGCGACCACCGCACCCACCAGCGCCGGCCGGGCATCGACCCCAGCACGCACCGGCGCCACCAGCACCACCGGCAGGGTCTCGGCCGCCCCCTCGACGTCTTCCGCCTCGGTCGCCTGGACCGCATGGGTCGCAAACAACAGCGAGGCGGCCAACAGCGCGCCCGACAGGAATCCCGCCGGCCAACCCGCGGCAAAAAGCCGCCTTTCCTTTGCCATACTCACCGGCAATTTCCCTCTCCCGTCCACGGACAGCCGGACCATTCCATGTCAAACGCCCCCACCATCGTCTGGTTTCGCCAGGATCTGCGCCTGGCGGACAACCCGGCCCTCGAGCGGGCCGCAGTAAACGGAGACATCATACCGGTATACATCCTGCCGCCCGAGGGGCCCGATCAGGCGCGTCGTGACGGCTTTCACCACGGCGGTGCCAGCCGCTGGTGGCTACATCACAGTCTCGCGGCACTCGATCGTGACTTGCAGGCGTTGGGCGGTCGCCTGATCATTCGCCGCGGCGAGCCGGCCGACGTGCTGACTCGGCTAGCGGCCGACTCCGGCGCCACGACCGTGCACTGGAACCGGCGTCTGGAGCCGGCCGGTATCGCCACCGACCGCGCCACCAAGCAAGCGCTACGCGACGAGGGCCTGGCGGTGGAGTCGTTTGCCGGCAACTACCTGCACGAGCCGTGGAACGTGCTCAACAAGCAGGGCGCGCCCTACAAGGTATTCACGCCCTACTGGAAGGCACTGCTCGCCGCGGGCATCGACCAGCCGATCCTGCCCGAACCCGAGGGCCTCAACCCCGTTCCGGCGGAAATCGACAGCGAGACGATCGGCTCGCTCGGACTGCTGCCGCAGCGGGACTGGGCCGACGGCTTTGCCGAGTGGTGGACGCCGGGCGAGGCGGGGGCCTGGGATCGGTTCGAGTCGTTCCTCGACGACGTTTCGCACTACCACGACACCCGCAACCGGCTCGATCTCGACGGCACCTCGCGGCTCTCGCCCCACCTGCACTTCGGCGAGATCTCCCCGCGCCAGGTCGTCGCCCGAGTGCGATGCGAATACCCGGATGCCCTCGACGACAAGGGCCCCGAGGCTTTCCTGCGCGAGATCGGCTGGCGCGAGTTCGGCGCCAATCTGCTCTACCACTTTCCCCAGACGCAGACCGACAATCTCGATGCCCGCTTCGACCACCTGCCCTGGCGCAACGATCCCGACCACATCGGTGCCTGGCAGCGCGGCGAAACCGGCATTCCGGTGGTCGACGCGGCCATGCGCGCCCTGTGGGCGACCGGCTGGATGCACAACCGCGCTCGGATGATCGTCGCGTCCTTCCTGACCAAGAACTGCCTGGTCGACTGGCACATCGGCGCCGACTGGTTCATGGACACGCTGGTCGATGCCGATCTGCCCAGCAACACCGCCGGCTGGCAGTGGGTGGCGGGCACCGGCGCGGATGCCGCGCCCTACTTCCGCATCTTCAACCCGGTGCTGCAGGGCGGGAAGTTCGACCCCGAGGGCGCCTTCGTCCGCCGCTGGGTACCCGAACTGGCCGGGCTGCCCGACAAGGCGCTGTTCGCCCCCTGGGAGGCCGACCTCGGCACCCTGAGCCGCGCCGGCGTGACACTGGGCGAGACCTACCCCCGCCCGATCGTCGATCTCAAGGCCTCCCGCGAGGCGGCCCTGGAGGCGTTCGCGCAGATCAAGGATTACGAGAGGTAACGGCCGATACGAGTAAGATCGGCCACCCGATTACCCCATTGTTCTGAGCTTCATGTCGATATATAGTGAAAAACATAACGCGATGTTCACCGGCTCGCTCGGCCTGAAACTGGGTGCCGGCGAGGTGTCCGATCGCCGCCTGCGGCTGCTGGCCGCCCTGGAACAGACCGGCTCGATCAGCGGCGCGGCGCGGTCGATCGGCATGACCTACAAGGCGGCCTGGGACGCGGTCGACGCGATCAACAACCTCGCCGACAAGCCGCTGGTCACCACCCGTCATGGCGGGTCGAAGGGCGGCGGGGCGGGGCTCACCGAGGACGGGCGGCGCCTGCTGGCCGCCTGGAAGCGACTCAACGGCATGCAACAGGAGCTGCTGGCCCTGTTCGAACGCAACGAGCTGACCGACGATCTGGACCTACTGCGGAGGATCCACATGAAGACCAGCGCGAGGAACGCCCTGGCCGGCCGGGTGAAGGCGATCACCTACGGCCCGGTCAGCAGCGAGGTGGTGGTCTCGCTGGCCGGTGGCGACGAGCTGGTCGCGGTGATCACGCGCCGCAGCGCCGAGGACATGGCGTTGGCCGAGGGTCGTGCCGTGCATGCCCTGATCAAGGCAAGCTTCGTGATCCTGAGCGACGCCGACTCGCGCACCTCGGCGCGCAATCAGCTCTGCGGCACGGTCGAGCGCATCGAGACCGGCGCGGTCAACAGCGAGGTGGTGGTCGCCCTTCCCGGCGGCGCGCGCCTGACGGCGGTGGTGACCAACACCAGCATCGACATGCTGGGCCTTGCCGAGGGGGCGGCGACCTGCGCGCTGGTCAAGGCCAGCCACGTGATCCTGGGCGTGGACGAGTAGCCCCGCGAGCACTCACGCGGTGTCTCGCTTGGCGCATCGATATATACCCAACAACCGATCGAAAGACAAAACCAAGGAGCTCGAGATGTGGAAGAAGACCCTGATGGCCGCCCTGCTTGCCAGCGGCTGGCTGACCGCGGCGGCGGCCCAGGCCGAGACCATCACCGTGGCGGTGGCCGCGAACTTCACCAAGGCGGCTGAGGAGATCGGCGCGGCCTGGGAAGAGTCCTCCGGCCACGAGGTGCGGTTCTCCTTCGGCCCCTCGGGCAAGCTCCTGGCCCAGATCCGCAACGGCGCCCCCTTCGACGCCTATTTCTCCGCCGACACCGGCCGACCGGAACAGCTGGCCGAGTCCGGCGAGGCAAGGGACGTCTTCGTCTACGCCCGGGGGAAACTGGCCCTGTTCAGCCTCGATCTGCCCGTGCACGAGCGCGCCGAGGAGATCCTGGCCGACAGCGACTTCCGCTACCTGGCCGCGGCCAACCCCAAGGCGGCCCCCTATGGGCTTGCCGCGCAGCAGGTGCTGGAAAAGCGTGGTCTCTACCAGCGCTATCGGGCGGAGGGGAAGATCGCCACCGGCGAGAGCATCACGCAGACCTTCCAGTTCGTCACCACCGGAAACGCCCAGCTGGGTTTTGTCGCCCTGTCGCAACTACGTGACCCGCAAAGCCCGGTAACAGACGAGGGACACATCTGGATGCCGCCGGCAGAGGACTACGATCCCATCGAGCAGGGCGCCGCCGCGCTGACCCGCAGCCAGCATCCCGAGGTAGTCGACGATTTCCTCGCCTTCGTTCGCAGCGACCAGGGCGCGGCGATCATGGAGAAGTATGGCTACGACACGCCCTGAGGACAGGCCATGACGCTGTTCGGCATCCCGCTCGACACCCACCCGATCTGGCTGACCCTGCAGGTGGCGGCGGTGACCACCATCCTGCTGCTGCTCATCGGCGTACCGATCGCCTGGGGGCTTTCCCGCATGCGCTCGCGCTGGCGGGTGGCCTTCGAGGCGCTGGTCTCGCTGCCGCTGGTGCTGCCGCCGACGGTGCTGGGCTTCTACCTGATCATCGCGATGAACCCCAATGGCGCGCTGACCCAGTTCCTGGGACTGTTCGGCTTCGACGGCCAGCTGACCTTCAACTTCACCGGCCTGGTGATCGGCTCGGTGCTGTTCTCGCTGCCGTTCATGGTCCAGCCGATGATGTCCGCCTTCCAGGGGCTCTCCGAGGAGGTGCTGGATGCCGCCCGGCTGATGCGCGCAGGCTTTGTCGACCGGTTCTTCACCGTAATCCTGCCACTCTCGCGCCAGGGGCTGCTGGTGGGCTCGGTGCTCACCTTCGCCCACACCATGGGCGAGTTCGGCGTGGTACTGATGGTCGGCGGCAATATCGAGGGGCAGACGCGCATGGTCTCGATCGCGATCTTCGATCACGTCGAGTCGTTCGAATACGCCCAAGCCCACCTGCTCTCGGCGGTGATGGTGGTCTTCGCCTTCGTCACGCTGGTGGGCGTGTACCTGATTAATCGCCGGTTTTCGGCCAGGCTGGGGTAAGACCATGTTCGAGGGCAATCTGACACTGACCGTCGGCGACTTCCGGATGGCGTCCGGCGACTTCGCCTTCGACTCGGAAGGCGTGACCGCCCTGTTCGGCCGCTCGGGCTCGGGCAAGAGCACGCTGCTGCGCGCCATGGCCGGATTGGACCGGCATACCCGCGGCCAGCTGCGCTTTCACGACGAGGTCTGGCAGGACGGCCGTCGTGGCCGACCGGCCGAGCAGCGCGACATCGGCATGGTCTTCCAGCACGCCGCCCTGCTCGCGCACCGCACGGTGCGCGGCAATCTCGACTTCGCCGCCCGGCGCGCGCCGCAAGACCGTGGGGCGGCCATCGACCGCGACCAGATCATCGAGCGCACCGGCATCGGCCCGCTGCTCGACCGGGCGGTGGGCAGCCTCTCCGGCGGCGAACGCCAACGGATCGCCATCGCCCGGGCGCTGATCGGCAAACCCCGCGTGCTAATGATGGACGAGCCGCTGGCCGCGCTCGACTGGCGCGCCAAGGCCGAACTGCTCGACCTGTTCGAGACGGTGATCCGCGATTTCGCCATCCCCACCGTGATGATCACCCACGCCCCGGCGGAGGTGGAACGGCTGGCCGACCGGGTGGTGTTCATGGCGGAAGGACGGGTCGAGCGGGTCGAGCCATTGAAGGAGGCGCTCGGGCGGGTCGACTCGCCGCTGTTCACCGAGGAAGGCCCGGTCGCCTCGCTCGACGGCCACGTGGAGCACGTCCACGGCGACCCGCACCGGCTGCGCTTCGTCACCGCGCCCCAAACGGGCACCGGCCAGCCGGTGACCTTCCAACTGGGCGCGGACGGCTCGACGACCGAGCACGGCCCGCGCCGCCTGCGGGTGCGCGCCGACGACGTGGCACTGGCCCGGGAGCGACTCGACAACATCTCGATGCAGAACCAGCTCCCGGCCCGGATCGAACGGATCGACACCAGCGCCCCCGGCCGCCGGGCCGTGTTCCTCACCCTGGAAGACGGTCAACGGCTGGTCAGCGAGGTCACCGACCGCGCCGTGGCCGACATGGGGCTGGATGCCGGCCAGGCCGTCATCGCCCTGGTCAAGAGCGCGGCACTGGCGAGGTAATCCGGGCAGGGCGGCACAACCGCGGGCCCGCGTGGCGCGATCAGGCGGAAACCGAGCCCTTCCCTGGCCACGATGCCTCGCGGCCAATGTCGTCGCTGACCCGACCCTCGCGGCACAGCTGGCCCATTCTCATCAATTGCCGATCAAGCTGCGGTCCCCAGCCGTAGTGACGCACCGCCCGTCGGCGCGCGCCGGCGCCTGCCGCCAGCCAGTCGCGCTCGAACAGACGCGTCACGCCTCGGGCCAGCGCGGCGGCCCGAGCCTTCGGGACCAGCTCCCCCACCGCCTCGTCGACCAGTTCCGGCGTGGCCCCGGCAGCCACGCCGACCACCGGCAGGCCGCAGGCCATCGCCTCGAGGATCACCAATCCGAAGGTCTCGGCATCGCCGGCATGCAGCAATGCGTCCGCCGAGGCGAGGTAGGCGGCCAGCGTGTGCTCGTCGGCAACGTAATCGACCACGCGCAGGCGGGGATGACTGCCGACCGGCATGCCAGCGCCGATCAGCAACAGGTAGTAACGCTCGTCGAGTTCATCGAGCGCCGCGACCAGCTGGTCGACGTGTTTCTCGCGCGTGTTGCGACCCGCGAACACCAACACCCGGGCGTCTCGCGGGATCCCCAGGCTGTCACGCAGTCCCGGTTGGACCGCCGAGGGGCGAAAGACAGAGGTATCCACGCCGAGCCGCTGCACACTCACATTGCGCACGCCCAGATCGACCAGCTGACTGGCCATGACGTCACTGGGGGCGAACATCCAGTCGAAGCGACGATACAACCGCGCCAGGTAGCGCCCGGACAGCGGCCTGACCCAGTCGCCGCAGCGCAGCGCGAGCAACCGCGAAAGATCCGAGTGAAAGAAGCCGACCGCCGGCACTCCCAGACGGTTTGCCGCGGCCTGGGCGGCGTGCGCCGTCACGTAGGGATCGCCGGCCTCGATTGCATCGGGTGCCAGTTCGATCAACGCCTCGCGCCAGGGGCCGGCTCGCAAGGGAAAGCGATAACCATCACCGGCCGGCAGACGCCAAGCCGGCAACTGGCGCAACCATTGATTGGCATCGGCCGACCACGCTGGGTGGGGGCCGGGAACCAGCAGGCTGTGCTGGCAATCCGGGCAACCGGCGATGTGGTCGCGCTTGGCCTCGAGGTAACGCCGCACGCCGCCCGAGGCCGGCCCCCAGAACATCGTGACGTCGGCCAGGTGCAGTGCCGGGGAAGCAGGTGTCTTTTCCATTTGCACCAAACTACCCCGCGTCCATGACGGTTTGTTGTCAGTCGCGCTCGTCAAGGGAAGGTCGGTACGATTCGATGGCATCTCTGGCTTGCGGGTTTGCCCGCACTCGGCGTTGGCGGTCCCGCAGAGGCGCTATCGAATCGTACCGACCTTCCCTAATCGGGCCATTCGACCGGCAATACCCGCTCGGGGAATTGGCGAGCCAGGTGGGCGAGGTTGCGGCAATCCGGGCGATGGAGCTTGTAGCCCTGCGAGCGACTGAGGAAGGCCATCACCCGCTCGCCAGGCTGCGGCTGGCAGCACTTCGCGCGCGTCACCTTGAGCCCGTCGATCGACTGGTTCTCGATCACGAGACTGCGGCCGCCCGGCGGCTCGGGCAACGGCTCGCCCTCGGGGGGCGCCTCGCGCGGCGGACGGGCGGAGCGGTCGGCCGCCGCGCCCAACTGACCGCGCGCGGCGGCCTGCAACGTTTCGGCGGCGATGCGCTGGTGCCCCACGGCCAGGAACAGCTGGTCTTCGCTGTTGACGCCAAGCGCCTCGAGCAGCCGCCGTCGCGCGGCGGCATCCATGGAAAAGCGCCGATAGAGCCGCTCGCAGGTCAACCGTCCCCGCTCGCGGGCATCCTCGCGATCGAACTGCGCGAACCAGTTGCGCACCTTGGCCCGCGAACTGGCCGAGCGCAGAAAACCGCTCTTGGCGTGCGCCCACTCGCGGCTGGGTGACGGCTCCTTGTTCGTCAGGACCTCGACCGTGTCGCCGTTGGCCACCTCGGTCTTGAGTGGCGCGATCTGGCCGTTGATCTTCGCCCCGCGGCAGCGATGTCCCAGGTGGGTGTGAATGCGATAGGCGAAATCGAGCACCGTCGCCCCCGCCGGCAGTTCGACCAACTCGCCGTCGGGCGTGAAGGCATACACCATCGGCGCATCCAGCGGCCGGATATCGCCGCGTGACAGATCACGACGCAGCGATTCGACCTGCATATCGAACGGATTCGCCGACCCGCCGCCGGCCTTATAGCGCCAGTGGGCGGCAACACCGAACTCGGCGAAGGCGTGCATCCGCTCGGTGCGGATCTGGATCTCGACCACCTTGTCCTCGTCGGCGCGCACGGCGGTGTGCAGCGACTGGTAGCCGTTGGGCTTGGGCCGGGCGATGTAGTCGTCGTACTCGCTGGGGATGGGGCGGAACAGTTCGTGGACCACCGAGAGCGCCGCGTAACAGTCGGTAACCGAGTCGACCTGCACCCGCAGCGCGCGCACGTCGAACAGCCCCTCGAAGGAGACCTGCTTGCGGCGCATCTTCCCCCAGATGCTGTAGATGTGCTTGGGTCGACCGTAGACCTCCGCCCGGATGCCCGCCTGGATCAGGGCGTGATTCAATTTTTGCTCGACGTGAGCCAGATACGACTCGCGGCTGGTGCGACGTTCGTCGAGCAGCCGGGCGATCTCGACGTAGGTGTTCGGCTCAAGGTGGCGGAATGCCAGATCCTCGAGCTCCCACTTGATTTGACCCAGTCCGAGCCGATGCGCAATCGGCGCGTGGACGGCCAGCGTCATGCCGGCAAAGCGCCGACGCCGCGCCTCGTCGGGCTCGTCGCCGAGTGCCCGCATCCCCTCGAGGCGGTAGGCCAGATCGATCAGCACCGCGCGGGCGTCACGCGCGCCGGCGAGCAGCAGGCGACGCCAGTGCTCGCGTTGCTGTTCGGTCCGCGGCTCGGGATAACCGGCCTCCCAACCCCGCAAGCGCTCGATCGCCTCGAGCAAGCGCTGCACGTCCCGACAGCCGTTGCGATCCAGCACGGCCGAAGCGAACGAGGCGGTTTCAGACTCCGGCGACCGGGGCTCGCCCGAACCGGATTTGCCCGAACCGGATTTGCCCGAACCGGATTTGCCCAGGGCCGGGTCCGCCAGCAAGGCCGCAACCAGGGTTGGCAGGTCGGCCTGGATGTCCGCCAGCGCCACGGCCACCCGCGGACCGGCCGCCCCTTCCGAGGCGCGCGCGACCGACAGACACAGGCGTTCGACGGCCAGCGCCACATCCGGCGCGACCACGCCGCCCATGCCATCGAGCACCTGTTGCAGGCGCTGGCAGAGATGATCGGAGCTGATGTCGAGCGGATGCTGCATGATGATGGGTCGATGGCCTTGCCGACCGACCCGCGCCCTCGTGTTGGGTTACGGCTGATTACCGTGGCAATATCCCGTTGAAACGCTTCCCTGCCGGCCCGACCGGCGGGGTGTCATCAGATTATCACCCGGCCCGCCAGCCGGGGATGCCCCAGGACAAAGGCGCCTCATGGAAAAGCAGATAGACATTCACGCCGAGCATCACCGCATCAATCGGAACTCGTGGCTCCGGGCCGCCGTAATGGGCGCCAACGACGGCATCGTGTCGGTCTCGAGTCTGATGCTGGGCTTCATCGCCGCCGGCAGCCCGCGCGCGGCCATCGTGCTGGCGGGCACCGCCGGGCTGGTCTCCGGGGCGCTCTCGATGGCGGCCGGCGAGTATGTCTCGGTGCAGTCACAGAAAGACACCGAGAATGCCGATCTCGCCATGGAGGCGCGCGAGCTGGAGATCAACTTCGATCATGAACTGGCCGAGTTGCGCGAGATCTACATTGACCGTGGCCTCACACCGGAAACGGCCCAGGAGGTCGCCCAGCAACTCATGGCACACGACGCCCTCGGCGCCCATGCCCGCGACGAGATGGGGCTGCACGAGATCACCCGGGCTCAACCCTTTCTCGCCGCCTGGGCGTCGGCTGCCGCCTTCTCCGTCGGGGCGGGCCTGCCCCTACTGACCGTACTGTTCACTCCTGACGCGACCATGATGCCCGCGGTGGTGGCGATGACCCTGATCTCGCTCGGCCTGCTCGGCGGCCTGGCCGCCCGCGCCGGTGGCGCCTCCATGCTCCGCGGTGCCGCGCGCGTGCTGTTCTGGGGCGTGGCCGCCATGGGCGCAACCGCCTTCATCGGCAACCTGATCGGCTATCACGTCTGACCGCGGCCTGATGGAGCCCTCCTCCGAGTGCAGGCCGATCGTGGTACTGATCCACGGGCTGTGGATGGGACGCTGGGCCATGTGGCCACTGGCTCGTCGGCTGAAACAGGCCGGCTTCGCCCCCCTTCTTTTCGGCTATCCCAGCCGCGCCGCCCCTGCGGCCAACGCGGAACGACTCGCACACTGGCTGGACGAGCAGAACGCCTCTCCGGACCACTTCCTCGCCCACAGTCTCGGCGGCGTGCTCCTCGCCCACCTGTTCGCCCGCCACCCCGATAGCCGACCGCCCGGGGCACGCCTCGTGTTGCTGGGCTCACCCTTGGCCGGCAGCGCCGTCGCCCGAGGTCTGGCCCAATGGCGACTTGGGCGATGGCTGCTCGGCGGCAGCCTGGAGGCGGGACTCGCCGGCGACGTCCCGACCTGGACCGCCCCCAACACCCTGATGCTGGCCGGCACCCGGCCAGTCGGCCCGGGTCGTCTCGTCCCTGAGGCGCTCGTCTCACCCAACGACGGCACGGTCGCCGTCGCCGAAACCTCGACACCCGGACTGACCGATCACCGCTGCCTGCCCGTGAATCACTTCGCACTGCTCTGGTCGGAGCGCGTGGCGCAAGCGGCCATCGACCACCTCTCATCAGGCGGCGAGTGACGCCCCGGGACATCCCACACAGCTCATCGCACTCGCGATAAGCACGGGAACACGAAAAAGGCCGACCCATGTAGAGCCGGCCCTGGTTGTGTGGCCTCTTGGTCAAACCTTACGCCGGCACGATTGGGCCGGCGGGACTCGCCCTTATTCGCCAGTATTCGGCGTGTGGTAGGCGGCAAAGTAGTTCTGTTCGCCCATCCGATCGAGCAGCTCGAGCTGCGTCTGCAGCCAGTCGGCATGGCCTTCCTCGTCGACGAGGATTTCCTCGAACAGCTTCCGGGTGCCCACGTCACCGTCATCGGCGGCCTCGCCAGCGGCCTTGCCGTAGAACTCGATCGAGGCGAGTTCTTCCTTGAGATCGGCCTTGAACATCTCGGTCAGCGACTTGGAACGCTTGGTCGGCTTGGCTTCCGTGACCACCGGGTCCCCGTTGAGGAACAGGATGCGATCGATGAACCGGCTGGCATGCCCCAGCTCTTCCTGCACCTCGCCGTTCATCTTGGTGGCCAAGCGATCCAGTCCCCAGTCCTCGAGCACGTGGGCGTGCAACAGGTACTGGTGAGTGGCGGTCAATTCCATCGACAGCGCCTGCTGCAGGTTCTTGAGTGTCTTTTCGCCTTTCTTCGTCTTGGCTGCGCACATCGGTGGTAGCCCTCCGTGAAACGAGTGGAAATCTTTTCCGACGCCTGTGGCGCCGGGTCTGTGCAAGACCTTAGACCCCTGCGGGGATTTTGCCAGCCGAAAGTGCGGTAAAGCGCGCCCGTGGGTCCTGGCCGTAGAAGCGTGAAAGATGCTCGTAAAGCGCGGCATCGAAGTGGCACAGCTCCTCGGGCAGCCGGAAGAAGTACTCGGAGAGCACGGCAAAGAACTCGGCCGGATTGGTGGCCGCGTACGGGTCGATCGCCGGCTCCCTCCCCATATCGACCTCTCGATTGAGCCGGTCGAAGGCCGCCTGGAAGTCATGCGTCCAGCGGGCGCGGTCATGTCCCTTGCCCAGCGGCGGGAAGCCGTTTTCCGCGCCATTGGCCCCGTCGATGAAATGCGCCACCTCGTGGATCACCACACTGGCGGCGTAATCCGGATCGAGACCGGCCTCGATATCCGCCCAGGAAAGCACCAGCGTGCCATGGGACCAGGCCTCGCCGGCGCGCAGGTCGCGCACGTGGTGCACCACGCCGGCCTCGTCGACCTCCTCGTGATCGACCTCAAAGGCATCGGCATACACCACCACCGAACGGATGCCCGCCAGCCAATCCATCCCCAGCGAGAGCACCGGCAGGCTCGCCAGTGCGGCAATCCGCAGTTGCATGGTATCCGTGAGCTCCATCGCCCCGCCGGCGTAAAACGGCCGACCGGCAAGGAACCGACCGGCCAACGGCCGCAGGCGTTCGCGGTCCTCGGTCGACAGGGCCGCCAGTTCCGGCAGTTGAGCGCACAGGGCTGCCCATGCACGGGGCGGAATCTCAATCACATCGTGAGCGCCTCCACCGAACAGACCGGCGAGCCAGCGCCACACCC
Source organism: Guyparkeria halopsychrophila (assembly GCF_044582135.1). Lineage (NCBI taxonomy): Bacteria > Pseudomonadati > Pseudomonadota > Gammaproteobacteria > Chromatiales > Thioalkalibacteraceae > Guyparkeria > Guyparkeria halopsychrophila. The sequence goes on from NZ_JBDODP010000001.1 coordinate 45,591, forward strand.
TCAACCCGGGGCCTCGCAGGAATCCTGCGCCAGCGTCATGTACTCACGGGTTTCGGGCAGGTAATGCACCACCCCCTCGAGCACGCCGGCGGCGTAATTGCCGTTCATGCCGAACAGCCCGCCCTGCGCCAGATAGAGCGTGTCCTCCAGGGCCCCGGCCCGCACCAATTCGCGAGCACGCGCCTTGACCGCCGGATCGGCATTGGCCACCAGCACGCCGTTGATGTGGCTGCCGAGGGCGTGAAGATCGTTGCCCGAATCGCCGGCAAATATCGCCCGGCTCTCGTCGAAGGACAGGTGCTGGATGAGGAACTCGATCGCGTGCAACTTGCTGGCGCTGGTCGGCAACACGTCGAGCAACAACACGTCGGCCGCCTCGTCGAGCGACCAGACCAGCCGCGCGTCGACCCCGTTGCGCCACAGCCGACCGTGTAGCTCGGCGTCGAGCACCTCCTGATTCGACTGCCGGTCGACGTAATAGCTCGCCTTGAACGCCCCCTGCTTGACCGTCTCCTGAGGCCGGATGGCGGAGATGTCGGCGAAGATGTGGGTCACGTCGTCGTGCATCAGCCCGTTCCAGGCCGGGGCAATCTGATCGGTCCAGGCCGGCCAATGGACCCAGTCACCATCCCCATGGCCGGCCTGCGAGCGCGGCGCGTAGATCGTGGTGCCCACGTCACCGATGATGTAGTCCGGCTGCGGCAGGGACCACTCGTCGATGCCGTCGAGCACCAGCTGAAGGTCCCGGCCGGAAACGAACACCAGCTCGACCGCCGGATGGGCACAGAAGCGCGCCAGTCGCGGCCGCGCCTCGGGCGATTCCTCGGCATTACCATTGGGGATCAGCGTTCGGTCGAGGTCACAGCACAACAGGATCGGCGCCAGCTTGCTCATGATGCCTCCCCATCATCGCCCCGCTCCTCCGGTAGGTCACAGGCGCCGAAGAAATCGTAGTGCTCGATCGCCTCGAGCACACCCATGGGTCCGTGCGAGCGCGTGAAGATCACCCGATCGAGGTCCGTCAGCCCCGGCAGTTCACGTGCCCCGTCGGGCGTGACCACTGCCCCGAGCGGATTGCCACGCAGCATGTCCTCGTCGGTTGCCACGCCGCCGGTCACCAGCAGGTGGTCGAGCGCAATGCCCCATTGCGTGGCGAAATACCGCAGGGCAAAGCCCTTGGATGCGCGCACCGGCATGGCCAGCAACTCGTTGCGCGACAGGCGCACCAAGTTGGCGTGAATATCCAGTTGATGCAGTTCGTTCTCCAGGGCCTCGAAGCCCGGGAACACGTCGGTATCAGCGATGAAGGCGTGCACGGAATGCACCCCCTGCACCGCCCGGGAGCGCACCTCCACACCGGGGGTGCGGGCCAGCAGGTTGTAGACGCGGTCCGGTTGCCAGGCGTAGCCGATGTGGCGACTCCAACCTTCGTCACGCGACAGGCGCGGGCCGTAATGGATCTGCGTGCCGCCGCGAGTGATCAGCACGTCGGGCGTGGGTACGCCCAGTTCCTTGAGCGCGCTGAGCACCTCGCGGCGCGGTCGATCGGAGACCACCGCAAAGCCGGCCTGCCGGCGATGGGCTCGCAATGTCTCGACCAGGCGCCCGCGCGTGGGCGCATCGGTGGAGCCGCCCAGCGCCACCAACTCGACCACCAACGCCCGGTCGACCTGGCTGAGCATGTGTTCCGGCAAGCTGGGGCGGGCCACCCGACGTTCGCCCTCGAACAGGGTGGCCACGCGAGCCAGGTAACTTTCGACGTGGGCCTCCCAGGCATAGCACTCGCGCACGCGCCGGATGCCGTTTTCCGAATAGCGACGCCAGCGATCGCGGTCCTCGATCAGCGCGGCGATCCGCTCGCCGATGCCCTCGGGGTCCAGGGGGTCGATCAGTTCGCCGTTCTCGCAGGCGGCAATGATGTCCCGCGGGCCGCCGTCCTCGGTGGCCAGGATCGGTGCCCCGGCGGCGGCGGCCTCGATCAGTGTCAGGCCGAACGGCTCGGTCAGCGCGGGGTTGATGAACACCCCGCCACTGCTGGTGACCAGCCGGTAGAGATCGGGCACGTCGTCGGACTGGTGGTGGCGCGGATAGGCGGCCACCCCGTAAAGGTCGTGGTAGTCGATCAGCAGCAACAGATCGGTGAGCACCTTGCGTGGGCCGGCATCCATGTCGCGAATGTCTTCGCGGTTGCCGGCGACGATCACCAGGTTTGCCTGCTCGCGCAGCGTGGGATGCGCGCCAAAGGCCTCGACCAGCGTGGCAATGTTCTTGCGCTCGTCGGGTCGCGAGAGCGCCAGCACTATCGGCCGGTCGGGCTCGCGGAGGAAGCGATGCAGATCGGCACAGATCGGCGGGGCGAATGGATCGGGTGGCGGGGAGAAGCGCTCGAGGTTCACGCCGGGCGGGATCACCGTCATCTTCTCGGGATCGGCCCAGTCGTAAAGCCCGTACTGCTCCTCGATCTCCTGGCCGGTGCTGACCACCACCATGTCCGCGGCGAGCAGCACTTCTTCCTCGGCCCGGATGCGGGTGGACATGGCGTAGGTCGACTCGATCGTCTCGCCGCTCTCGCCACGTGCCAGCAGCCGGCGGCGCTTGACGCGACCCAGCGAATGGCCGGTGTGCGCCAGCGGCACGCCCAGGTGGTGGGCGAGCCGCACGCCGACGTAACCGGCATCGGCGTAATGGCTGTGAATCAGCGCCGGCGTCCGACCGACCCCATCGATGTGGGCCAGCGCGCCGTCGACAAAGCAGTTGAGGTAGGCCCAGAGCCGCTCCTTGGGGAGGTATTCCTCGGGACCGGCATCGATGCGGATGATGTGGGCGTTGTCGCCCAGGTCCTCTTCGGGCTGGGCGTAGTCGGAGGCCACCCGCGAATCGATCACCCGCCGGGTGAACAGGTCAACCCGCGCGACCTCGGGTCGGCGGGCCAGCGCGCGGGCCACCTCGACCACATAGAGGGTCTGCCCGCCGGTATCGGCGTCGCGGCCCAGTTCCAGGTCCTGCCCGCGGATCAGCCCGTGCACGCTGATCAAGCAAATGTAGAGCCCGTCTTGATCGTTTCTTTCCGGCATGGCGTCAATCGTCTCCCCGATCTGATTGTGCCGACCCACCCCGTCCGTTCCCAGGGACACTGTCCTCATCCTCGGTCAGCGCAAGGTCCACCAGGCAGCTGGGATTGGCCAGCAGGTGGCGAGCCAACAGCAGCCCGGTGGCGCTCCAGACCTGGTGAAGATTGGCCCGGCGACCGATCAGGCGACCGTGCCGGCCGTCGTAATACTCGGGCCAGTTGTCGACCATCAGCCGCCGCTCGGCAACGCGGAAAGCCCGCTCGCCCAGATCCTGGCGATCGGCGGCGAGTGCCGCGGCCACCATCGGCCAGATCAGCACCGGCCAGTTGCCACCGTTGTGATACGACCAGGGCACGTTCTTGGGATCCGATCCCGTCATCAGGCGCCACTCGGCGCCGCGCACCGGCGGATAGACCAGCTTGACCGGCATTTGTCCCACCAGGTCATCCCAGCGCTCGGTGACGGTGCGCATCAGCAGATCGCCCTGCTCCGCGGTCGCCAACCCGGCCATCGTCGCGAGAAAATTGCCCTGCGAGAAAAACCGGAAGTCGATCCGACCCGGGCCGAGATTGCCGACGAAATAGCCGCCGTCGTCGGGCAGCCAGTCGGCCACCCACTCGGGGATCGACTCCGGATAGATGTTGAAGACGTTGTCGACGTCGTGACCGAACTTCTCGGTGGAAAAACGGTGGACCTCGTTGAGTACGTTGATATCCAACCAGTAATAACGGCGGACATAGTCGCGCAGCACGCCGCGGCGGCGCTTGGCCAGGTCCATCAACCAGTGGCTGCCCTCGTCGACGGTCAACAGGTCGGCGGCGCGCAGGGTCATGTCGAACAACGCCTGGATCTCGAGCGGATGACCGTTGACGCCCATGCGGCGATCGACCATGAACGAGCCATCCGGTACCAGCAGGGTGGGGAAGACCTCGAAGCGACTCTGCAGGCAGAGGCTCAGAATCATGCGCAGCCCGCGCTGGACCTCCGGGGTGTGGGCGAAGGCCGTGTCACCCGTGTAGCGCACATAGGCGCGCAGCAGCACCGCCCACCACATCATCGAGTCCACCGGGGCGACCCGGCCGATGGCCCGGTCGCCGAAGTCGGCCGACAACTGCTCGCTGCCGTCGTCGAGGGTGATGACGCGGAACGAGGCCGGCAGCACACCGGGGGCGATCTGCTGCCCTTCCAGCTCTTCCTGCTGGCCACGCATGCGCAGGATCATGGCGAGAAACTCGCGCACCACGTCCGAGCGCCCTTCCAGCAACATCAGAAACGCCGCCGAGACGAAGTCACGCACGAAGCAATCGCGGTAGTTCTCGGCCGGGGCACGCGGGTCGAGGCTCGCCATCGTGCCGACCGGGTGACCCTGATAGCGGATCACCGCGTCATCGAGCAGGCGGTAGGCATCGGCGAGCACCGCCGACTCGTCGGCGAAGCGGGGTTGGGCGAAGCAATGCCGCGAGGAGTGCAGGGGTTCGGTGGCACGACTCGTTGACGGACGCTCGTTCATCCGGGGTCCTTCGCTAGATGCGGAATGGGCTGAGTTGGGAATGCAATGATCCGCAGGCGCGGCGCGTTGCCGCACAGGCAACCTCTGCACGAACCGCCAACGCCGCAGACGGGCGCCTGGCGGCCCACCCTACGGGGCTGTCCGGTTTACCCACCCTCTTTGTTGCCGCTTATCGGCGGGCATTCAGCCCGCCTTCAAAGCGGTGCCTCGATGGTGAACAAGCCGGTAGGCCAGAGGCATTGGCGGTTCGTACAGAGAGTCCCGAGCACCCGGGGTCAATTCCAACTTAGCACAGCCAACCGAAACGGTAACGCGTTCGGCCGAGCAGGGTTGAATCAGGTGTGGAATCCGGGCTTGCCCAAACGGTGCAGATCGGCCGGATAGTCGACATCGTGCACCACCCCGGCGTGGCGCCACTCGATCATGCGACCCTGCTGGGCCGGAAACCCCGACTCGCCCAGTTCGGACAACCATCGGCGCGGGCAGGCGACCGGGTGCCCGGGTTCGCCGCGATGGACCGGGCGCACCGGCAATCCGGTCTCGAGCATCGTTCGTCCCAATCGACGGGCATCGACGGGACGAATGGCCGGCATGTCACCGAGAAAGACCAGCACCCCGCGCAGGTCGGGATCGTCTTTCAAGGCATCGAGTCCGCAACGGCGGCTGAATGCCAGACCATGGAGTGCGTCGGGGCATATCACCGGCTCGGCCGACAATCGATCCATCAGCTCGTCGAGCTCGGCATCGCTCTGCTCGACAACCACCAAGACCCGCTCGCAGGTGGCCCCAGCCGTGCGCAGCACGTGGGCGAGCAGCGGTTCGCCCTGCCAGGATGTCCAGCGCTTGTCGGCACCGAAGCGACGCGCCCGCCCGGCGGCCAGCACGACCCCCACCACCCCGGCGAGCGGGACCTCCTCAGCCGGCATCGAGTGAGCGGCGGGCCATCGGCAGCCTCGCCGTTGCCCGCTGGCGCTCGAGGTAACGCGCCGCGACCAGTTCGGCGGCCATCGATACCGCGATCTCCGCCGGGGTATGCGAGCCGATGTCGAGCCCCGCCGGGGCCCGCAGCCGCTCGGTATCGACGCCGAGGCCCCCCAACCGGTCGCGGCGCGCGCGACTGGTGGACGCGCCCCCCATGGCGGCGACGTGAAAGGCGGGCGACTCGAGGGCATCCATGAGGGCCAGATCGTCCAGCCGGGGATCGTGGGCGACGGCCACCACCGCCGTGCGCGCATCGAGTCCGGTCGCGGCGAAGAACCGCTCGGGCACCTCGCGGTGCAGCGCGACCCCGGGAACGGACCAGTCGGCGTGAGGCCGCGGGTCACAGACGTCGACCTCGAAACCCAGCGAGAGGGCCTGGGGCGCGAGGGCCTCGGCCACCGGTCCGGTGCCGATGATCACCAGCCGCCACGCCGGACCGAAGGGCACGGCCAGGGCGTTTTCGCCACGGCTGGGCGATTCCGGCACCACGCCATCGATGGGGTAAAAGCCCACCTGGCCGGTGATCAGATCGACCTCGCGCCAGGCCGCCTCGCGCCGGGAAACGGCCGCCAGCGCCGGGCGCAGGTCGCTCGCCTGCCGCGGCCACTCGACCAGCACCGACAGGGTGCCGCCACAGGGCAGACCTGGATGGGAGGTGCCATCGAAATGCCGTTCCACCGGCTCGCCTCGCCGCGCCTCATTCGGGTGTGCGGCGAACCAGTCGAGCAGGTCGTCCTCCACACAGCCGCCGGAGATCGACCCGGCCTGGCGCGACCGGGGGCCGGACGGGTCGACGATCACCCACAACGAGCCGGGTCGACGAGGCGCCGAGCCATAGGTCTCGAGCACGGTAACCAGTGCCACCTCACGACCGGACTCGAGTGCCTCGACCGCCAGCGTCAGGGCCGCCTGACGGTCGTTTGCCGCGGACGGGGACGGGCTCACGCCTCGTCGTCCAACTCGATCGGCAACCGGCGGATCGGCTTGCCGGTCAGGCTCGCCAATGCGTTGACCACGGCCGGCGCCAGCGGCGGCAGCCCCGGCTCGCCCACGCCGCCCGGCGGCTGGCCGGAATCGACGATGCCGACCTCGACTTCCGGCATCTGGTCGATGCGCAGGGCCGGGTAGTCGTTGAAGTTCTGCTCCTGGACGCGGCCGTTCTTGATCGTGATCTTGCCAAACAGCGCGGCCGTCAGGCCGTAGGCAATCGAGGAATGCACCTGCCGCTCCACCCCGGCGGGGTTGACCGCGATGCCGCAATCCAGCGCGCACCAGACCTTGTGCACGCGCGGCCGGCCGTCCTCGATCGAGACCTCGGCGACCTGGGCGCAATAACTGCCGAATGACTTGGCCAACGCCACGCCACGGGCACGCCCCTCGGGCACTTCACCACCCCAGTCGGCCATCTCGGCGGCACGCTTGAGTACCGCGACGTGTCGCGAATCACTCTCGAGCAATTGCAGCCGGTACTCGACCGGATCGACATCGGCCCGCCGGGCAAGCTCGTCGAGAAACGATTCGACGATGTAGGCGTTGTGCGAGTGACCCACCGAGCGCCAGAAACCCACCGGGATACCCGGGTCGACGTTCGCGTAGGACACGGCGATGTTCTCGATCTGATAGGGGTGATCCGCCGCGCCCTCGACCGCCGCCGGATCGATGCCGTCCTTGATCATGCCCGGTGCGACGCGGGACCAGATCGACGGACCGGCGATGCGGTGCACCCAGGTCACCGGCAAACCGTCGTTACCCAGGGTGGCCGACAGCTCGTTGTAGGCCGCCGGCCGATAAAAGTCGTGCTGCACGTCGTCCGGACGCGAGTAGATCACCTTCACCGGCCGACCACTGCGCTTGGATAGCTCGACCGCCTCGCGGACGAAGTCGGTCTCGAACCGTCGGCCGAACCCGCCGCCGAGGAAGGTGGTGTGCACCGTGACCTTGTCCTTGTCGACGCCGGCAACCTCGGCGGCCACCTTCTGCACCGAGCCGGGTGCCTGGGTCGGCACCCACAGGGTCACACCATCATCGGTCACCGAGGCGGTGGCGTTCATCGGCTCCATGGTCGTGTGGGCCAGATACGGCACACGGTAGGTCGCGCTATGCGTGTTCTCATCATTGCCCAACGCATCGGCACCACGCCCTTCGGTGCGGGCCGAACGGGCGTCCTGCTTGAGCCGTTCCTGGAACTGCGCGTCGATCGCCGCGTCGTCTAGGTCGGCCAACTCGCCCTCGTCCCACTCGATCGAGAGCTTGCGCCGCGCCTGGTCGGCGCTCCACCAATCACGTGCCAGCACTGCCACGCCGTGCTCGAGCTCGATCACGTCCTCGACCCCATCGGCCTTGCGGGCCTCGGCGGCGTCGACCGACTTGAGCGTGCCGCCGAATACCGGGCAGCGCTCGACGCTGGCCTGGAGCAAGCCATCCGGACGGGCGTCGATGCCGAAGTCCGCCTGGCCGGTGACCTTCTGCGGTGTATCCAGACGCTTGGTCGGCTTGCCGATGATGCGGAAATCCTTGCGGTCCTTGGTGAAGACCTCTGTCGGCGGCTCGAGCTGGGCGGCATCGGCGACCAGATCCTTGTATTCGACCTGCCGCCCGGTGGCGGTATGTACCACCACGCCCGGCTCGGTGCGCAGATCGGAGAGCGGCACGTCCCAGCGATTCGCCGCGGCCTGCATCAGCACCTCGCGGGTCGCCGCGCCCACCTCGCGCAGCTTGGTGTAAAAGCCGCGCACGGTGGCACTACCGCCGGTGACCTGGCTGCCTAGCGCTGGGTTGGCGTAGGCCTCGTCGGCGGGGGCGAAACGGGTGTCGAACGCGCCCCAGGGCAGATCGAGCTCCTCGGCGATCATCATCGGGATCACCGTCATCGCGCCCTGGCCCATCTCGGAACCCGAGATGGTGAGCATCGTGCGACCGTCGGGGTGCATCTCGATCCAGGCATTGGGCTCGAAAACACCCGCCGACCCTGATGTGCCCGACGTACCGTCGGCGGCCATCGCCGATTCGGGGGCGCCGAAACGAAAGCCGACCAACAACCCGCCGCCCACGGCGGCGGAGACCTTGAGAAACTGCCTGCGCGTGGTCATGCCGAGACCTCCTTGTCATCATTCTGGACGTCGTTGCCGGCCATGTTGGCCCGCGCGGCGTGCTTGATCGCCGCGCGGATCTGGTTGTAGGTGCCGCAGCGACAGAGGTTGCCCTTCATCGCCTGATCGATGTCCTCGTCGGATGGATCGGCGTTGTCCGCCAGCAATGCGGCGGCCTGCATGATCTGGCCGGACTGGCAGTAACCACACTGCGGTGCATCCTCGGCCACCCAGGCGAGCTGTACCGGGTGATCACCGGCGGAGGACAGCCCCTCGATGGTGGTGATTTCCTTGCCGTCGGCGGAGGCGACCGGCGTGATGCAAGAGCGGGTCGGCTCGCCATCGACGTGGACTGTGCAGGCACCACACAACCCGGCGCCACAGCCGAACTTGGTGCCGGTCAGGCCGATGTAGTCACGGATGGCCCACAGCAGGGGCATGTCATCGGCGACCTCGAGGGACACGGATCGCCCATTGATGGTGAGTGTTGCCACGGCGGTTCTCCCTGAATTGAATGCAGAGCCTCAAACGCCCCGATTGCCGGGACGATTAGGACAATGCCAAAAAGAGTAGACCGTGATTGCCGGGGCGCAATATGTTTTGAGGAACAGAGCGCATCCGGCGAGGTGCCGCGCGCCGGGAGGACCGGACTTAGGCGCGGTCGGTGATCAGACCGTCGACGATGTGCAGGGTGCGATCCATCCGGGCGGCCAGTTCCAGGTCATGGGTGACCAACACGATGGCGCTGCCCATGGCCTGATTGAGCTCGAGCATCGCCTCGAAGATCGCCTCGGTGCTGCGGGTATCGAGGTTGCCGGTGGGCTCGTCGGCCAGCACCACCGCCGGCCGGGTGACCAGCGCCCGGGCGATGGCGACGCGTTGACGCTCGCCGCCCGAAAGCTCGCCCGGGCGATGATCGAGCCGGTGCCCCAGGCCGACGCGTTCGAGCAGGGTGCGCGCCTGCGACTCGGCCTGTTCGCGCGACTCGCGACGGATGATCAGCGGCATGGCGACGTTGATCAGCGCCGAGAATTCGGCCAACAGGTGATGGGCCTGGTAGACGAATCCCAGGTGCTGATTGCGCAACAGGCCACGGCGGCGCTCGCCAAGGGCGGAGAAACGCTGCCCGGCCAGCCACACCTCGCCTTCGGTGGGCTGATCGAGGCCCGCCAGCAGGGAGAGCAGGCTGGACTTGCCCGCCCCGGACGCGCCGACGATGGCCATCCGTTCGCCGGACTGAATGGCCAGATCGATGCCGCGCAGCACCTCGACGTTGAGGCTGCCCTCGCGGAACGTGCGGGTCAGCCCCTGCGCCTCGAGCACCGGGCGCGGGGTATCGCGAAGATCATTCATGACGCAGAGCCTGGATTATTCATAGCGGAGCGCTTGGGCCGGTTGGACACGGGAGGCGCGCCACGCGGGATACAGCGTGGCCAGGAACGAGAGCACGAAGGCCATCAGGCCGATCAGGCCGACGTCGCCCCAGTCGAGCCGCGAGGGCACTTCGCTGATGTAGTAGACGTCCGCGGGCATGAACTGGGTCCCCGCCAGCCCCTCGATCCAGGGCACGATCACGTCGATGTTCTCGGCGATCAGCACGCCGATACCCACCCCGACGGCCGTGCCGATCAGGCCGATGAACACCCCGGTGATGATGAAGATCATCATGATCGACCCCGGGCTGGCGCCGAGCGTACGCAGGATGGCGATATCGCCCTGCTTGTCGGTGACCAGCATCACCAGGGTGGAGACGATATTGAAGGCGGCCACCGCCACGATCAGCGACAGGATGATGAACATCACCGTGCGTTCGATTTGGATGGCACGGAAGAAGTTGGCGTTCGACTGGGTCCAGTCCTGCGCCACGTACGGGTAGCCCAATCGCTGGTTCAGGTCGCGCGCCGCGGCCGGCGCGCCGAAGATGTCGTCGAGCTTCAGGCGCAACCCCGAGACGCCCTCGCCGGTGCGGAACAGCGCCTGGGCATCGGCCATGTGGATCATCGCGGTGCCACGATCGTATTCATACATGCCGACCTCGAACAGCCCCACCACCGTGAAACGTCGCTGCCGCAGCATGCCGCCTACCGGGGTGACGGCCACGTCCGCGCTGATCAGCATCAATCGGTCGCCCAACTCCACCCCCAGCGAGCGGGCCAGGGCCGAGCCCAGCACGATGCCGAATCCGCCGGGCTCAAGGGCAGCGAGTTCCCCTTCCTGCATGTGCGCGCCGATGTCGGTGACCGGCGATTCCCGCTCCGGCTCGATGCCGCGGATGATCGCCCCGGAGACCTCCGAGGAGGCCGACAACATTCCCTCGGACTGTACGTAGGGCGCGACCGCCAGCACGGACGGGTTTTCCGTGATGCGGTCGGCAACCGCCTCCCAGTCACCCAGCGAGCCGCCACGTTCGCTGACGGTGACGTGCGCGGTCATCCCGAGGATGCGCTCGCGCAACTCGTCCTGGAAACCGTTCATCACCGAGATCACCACGATCAGGGCCGTCACACCGAGGGTGATGCCGATGATCGAGGTCGCCGAAATGAACGACACAAACCGGTTGCGTCGTTTGGCGCGCGTGTAGCGCAACCCGATCATCCATTCGAATGTCCGGCGCATGCAGACCCCTGCCTGTGCTGTGGGTGAATATCGTGAAAAGGCCCACCATGAATCGACTCGCGATGGGCCTTTTCGACCACGAAACCGTCGATTCGTGCCGACGTCCCGCGACCAGAGTCTAAACCGCCAATCGCCAATAGTGGGCGCCCATCAGTGAGCCTGTCCCGCGTCCGCCCGTCATCCCGCTTGCAGGCAACGGCGGCCTGGCGCAGACTAAACCAAAATCGCGCCCAGAGGCCGCCGGGCCCGCCCCAAGCGGGGCATCGGAACCGCCCGACCGACCGGGGCGCGACAGACGATCATTCAGGGAACGAGTCATCAATGCAAGACAAGGAGCCGAACATGACCCCGCTGACGCATCTCGCCCGGCCGCTGGCCGCTGCCCTGCTGGCGCTCGCCGGCATCCTGGCCGCCAGCCCGACGCTCGCTCAGAGCGGCGACAGCGCGGCCTCGGTCCACGGCCTGACTCAGGAACAGGTCATCGCCCGCTTTGGTGAGCCGGAACGTCGCCACGCCCCCGTGCCTGCCACCGGCAAATACCCGACGCCACCGATCACGCGCTGGGATTATGCCGATTTCAGCATCTTCTTCGAGAAGCGCATCGCGCTGCACCGCGTCGAGCACGGGAAATTCCCCCCGCAGTGACTACACTCCTGACACGGACTTAACAACACGCGTAATCGGAGGAAGTGTAATGACTGCCAATATGGGAACGATCGACAAGTGGTTGCGCATCGTGGTCGGCGTCTTGCTGATCGCATTGGCGCTGTTCGACGTGATCGGCTGGTGGGGCTACATCGGCATCATTCCGCTCGCCACCGGCCTGATCAATTTCTGCCCGGTCTACAAGATGATCGGGTTCGACTCGCGTGGCGCGGGGACCGACAAATCCGGAGACGGCCCGGTCTGACCGCCGCAGGTTGCGGCGCCGGGGGAACCTCGGCTCCATCCGGCGATCCCACCTGAATCGATCCGGCCGACGGCCGATCCAGAAGCACGCCCCGCCCCACCGGGATGCCCGAGTGGGGCGGGGCGTTCCCATGTCTGCATACCGCGTCGCTGACCATGGCCCCTATCGTACGTTTCCCATACCGCAGGCCACTCGGGCTGCTACTCCTGCTGGGAGCCGGCTGCACCTCTCTATGGGCCGCCCCGCCCGTCCCGGCGGAGCACGAGTTACCGAGCGCTCTCGACGAGGCATCCGGGCTGGCACAGTCCGGCCAGCATGCCGAATTGCTCTGGACGCATAACGACAATATCAACGATCCCGGCTCGATGGAGCGCGTCACCCCGCTCGTGCACGGGATCGACCATCAGGGACGGCTGCGCCTTAGCGTCGAACTCAACGGCGTAATCCAGCGCGACTGGGAGGCGATCGAAAGCGTCCGAATCGGTGGCTCGCACGGCCTGGTGGTGGCCGACACGGGAGACAACCGCGACACCTGGCCAGACTACGTGTTGTGGTTCATCGACGAGCCAGATGAGATCCCCTCGTCGGCGACCACCCGCGCCACCACGCCCACGCACCTGCTGCGCTTTCGCTACCCGGACGGACCGGCCGATACCGAGGCCATGGTCGTCGATCCACATGGCAGGCAGATCCTGGTGCTCACCAAGCGTGAGAACCCGCCGCGACTGTTCGCCCTGCCACTGTCGGCACGCCAGCCGTTCCCCGACGAGGGCACCCCGCGCGAGCGCCTTGCCAGTGCCGATGTGCAGGAGGCCCAACTGCTCGGCCGGATGGGCGGCCTGGTACCCACCGACCCGATCAACTGGCTGCTCTCACCGTTGACCGGCCGCAAGACCAGCCTGCCCACCGGCATGGCGCTATCGCCCGATGGCCGCCTATTGGCGGTGCTGACCTACTCCTCGCTGTACTTCTTTCGCCGCGACGTGGGCGAACGCTGGAGCAAGGCCATCCGCCGACCGGTCGCGGCGCGCTCGCTACCGCGCATCGATCAGTGGGAAGGCATCGCCTTCGACCGCGGCGCAAGCCAGTTGCATATCGTGCGCGAGGGCACCGGCCCGGGCACCATGCTGCAGATCGAGGTGCCGGAGGCCGCCCTCGCCACACCCGAAACCGAACCCGGCGCCGGCCCACGCCCGGCCGACACACCGGAATCCGACTGAATCAGAGGGAGACGACCATGGCAGAGACCATCCGACGTCACGTTTATGTCAGCGGCCGCGTGCAGGGCGTGTTCTTCCGCGATTTCACCCGGCAACAGGCGCAGGCGCTTGGCCTGACCGGCTGGGTCCGCAACCTCGATGACGGCCGGGTCGAGGCGGTGCTCGAAGGCGAACCGGCGTCGGTGACGACGATGCTGAATAAACTGCGCGACGGCTCGCCACAAGCACGGGTCGAGCACATCGCGGTGCGCGAAGAGCCGCCCGAGGGACTCGAGGGATTCGTGATGACGGGCTAGGCGATTCGTGCTTAACCACCGGCCAGCCGCGCCCCGGCCACCAGCAACTGGTAGACGCCGAAGGCAATCACCATGCCCCCGGCGACCCGACGCACCCAGGGGCGGCGCACGAACGCCGACAGTTGCCCGGCGAACGCGCCCATGGCGAGCAAATTCGGCAACGTGCCCAGGCCGAAGCCGAGCATCAGCAACGCCCCGGCCAGCGGCCCGCCGGCGGAAAGCGCCCAGATCAGCACGCTGTAGACCAACCCGCAGGGCAGCCAACCCCACACCAGCCCCAGACCGAACGCCTGCGTGGGCGTTTTTACCGGCATCAGGCGGCGACCGACCGGCTCGATAAAGCGCCACAGCCGCGAGCCGAACCGCTCGACCCGCGTCAGCCCGAACCACCAGCCGCCCACGTACAGCCCCATCATCACCATGAACAGGCCGGCAATGCCCAGCAGCACCAGCTGGGCCTGCTGCATCGGCACCAGCGACAACCCCAGCAATCCGATCGTGCCGGCAATCGCACCGGCGACGGTGTAGGAGGTGATCCGGGCGAGGTTGTAGGCGAGCAGGTACGGGAACAGCCGCGAGGCACGCTCTCGCTTCTCCGCGGGCAGGCCGAAGGTCAGTGCCCCGACGATCCCGCCGCACATGCCCACGCAGTGCACGCCGCCGAAGAAACCGACGGCCATGGCGGCAAAGAAACTGACGTTTTCCGGCATGTGGAAACCTCTGCGTGATTTAGTGTTTGGCCGCGAGCCATCGAGCGGCCAAACCGCCTGTCCATCGGTGTGACGATTCAGTCGACGGCATCTCGTACAATGGGTCGAATGAGCCATCCCGACAGCGCCGACCCGGCGAGCATTCTCGCGTATATCAACGCCAATCGCGATCACCTGGCCCTGCGTCATCTGCCACAGATCGACCGGCAGCTGCGCCGGTTCGAGGAACGCCAACCGAACGAGGACGCCCTGCACCGATTGCTCGACCGGGTGACGGCGGCCGCCGACGAGGTGGCCGCGCGCGATGCCCTGGCCATCGACATCGCCTACCCCGACAGCCTGCCGGTCTCCGGGGCGCGCGAGGAGATCATCGGGGCCATCCAGAGTCACCCGGTGACCATCATCGCCGGTGAGACCGGCTCGGGTAAGACCACCCAGATCCCCAAGATGCTGCTCGAGCTCGGCTACGGCCGTCGCGGCCTGATCGGCCACACCCAGCCACGACGGATCGCGGCGCGCAACGTCGCTCGCCGGCTGGCCGAGGAACTCGACGAGGGCGTACGTGGCGACGACGGGGGCGGCGACGGGCGCACGGCCGTCGGCTACAAGGTACGCTTTTCCGACCAGACCCGCCCCAACAGCCGCGTGGCGGTGATGACCGACGGCCTGCTGCTCGCCGAGTTGCAGCACGATCGTGACCTACTGCGCTACGACGCCCTCATCATCGACGAGGCCCACGAGCGCAGCCTCAATATCGATTTCCTGCTCGGGGTGATGAAACGCCTGATCCAGCGCCGGCCGGCGTTCCGACTGATCATCACCTCGGCGACCATCGACCCGGAGCGCTTCGCCGAGCATTTCACTCAGAAAGGCACCCAAAAAGTCACCCAGGACGGCGGCGAGCGTCCGCCGATCATCTCGGTCACCGGTCGCGGCTACCCGGTGGAGGTGCGCTATCGCCCGCCCGAGGCCAACCGCGACGAGGAACTCGGCTCGACCATCGCCCGCGGCGTGATGCAGGCGGTCGACGAACTGGTCCACGAGGGGCCGGGCGACATCCTGGTGTTCCTGCCCGGCGAGCGCGAGATCCGCGAGACCGAACGCCAGCTTTCGCGCCACGGCCTGAGAAACACCGAGATCCTGCCGCTATACGCGCGGCTGTCGGCGGCCGACCAGCAGCGCGTGTTCGCCGCGCACGCCGGGCGACGGGTCGTGCTGTCGACCAACGTCGCCGAGACCTCGCTGACGGTGCCAGGCATCCACTACGTGATCGACTCGGGCGTGGCGCGGATCAGCCGCTACCACCCGCGCGCCCGCCTGCAGAAGCTCGGCATCGAGGCGATCTCGCAGGCCTCGGCCAACCAGCGCGCCGGGCGCTGCGGCCGGATCGCCCCGGGCGTGTGCATCCGCCTCTTTGACGAGGAAGACTTCGACGGCCGGCCCGCTTTCACCGACCCGGAGATCCTGCGCAGCAACCTCGCCTCGGTGCTGCTGCAACTCGACTCGCTCAAGCTGGGCCGGGCCGAGGACTTCCCCTTCATCGAGCCGCCCGAACCCCGCCAGCTGGCTTCCGCGCGCAAGCACCTGTTCGAGTTGCACGCACTCGACGAGCACGGCCACCTGACGGAGATCGGCCGGCGGCTCTCGCGCCTGCCGATCGACCCGACCCTGGGGCGGATGATCGTGGCGGCCCGGGAGCACGGTGACCGGGCCACCGAAGACATGCTGGTGGTCGCCGCCTTCCTCGCCCTGCAGGACCCGCGCGAACGGCCGAGTGAGGCACGGGGGGCGGCCGATGCCGCCCATCGCGAATTCGCCCTGGCCGATTCCGACTTCGCCAGCGCCCTGGCGCTCTGGTCGGCCTGGCACGAGGTGAGCCGCCACAAGAGTCGCCGCCAAGCCCGCCAGTGGGCGATCAAGCGATACCTCAACGCCAACCGCCTGACCGAGTGGCATGATCTGGTCGGCCAGCTGCGCCAGTCGGTCGACGAGATGTTCCGCATCCGCCTGCCGGCATTCGAGCCGATCGTCATGCCGGACAAACCCGACGAGGGGGAGAAGCAGAAGTTGCCCGCCGAACTGGCCGGCCGCGTCGACCAACTGCATCAGTCGGCGCTGGCTGGCCTGCTCGACCAGATCGGCATGCGTGATCCCGCCCCGCCCAAGAGCTACCAGCAGGCCGCCGGCGATCATCGCGGCAAAAAGCGCCGCACGCCCACCGTGTACCTGGGCGCACACAACCGCCGCTTCTACCTGTTCCCCGGCTCGGTGACCGTCAAGGCACAGCCCAAGTGGATGGTGGCCGCCGAGATCGTCGAGACCTCCAAGGTGTTCGCGCGGATGAACGCCCCCATCAATCCGCGCTGGCTCGAACCGATGGCCGGCCACCTGGTCACCCACGAGCACAACGAACCCACCTGGGACGCGAAATCCGGCCGGGTGACGGCCTTCGAGACCGTGCGTCTGTTCGGCCTGCCGATCGTGACCAAGCGGCGGGTCGACTTCGGGGCGATCGATCCGGTCGCCGCCCGCGATGTCTTCATCCGCCGGGCGCTGGTCGAGGGGGATTTCGAGTCGGCCCAGCCGTTCTGGCAGCACAATCAGGAACTGATCGAGGAGATCCGCACGCTCGAGGCCAAGCTCCGCCGCCCCGCATTCCTGGTCGATGACCAGGTGCTCTACGACTTTTACCAGGCCCGCATCCCGGCCGATGTCACCGATGCGCGCAAGCTCAATCACTGGATCAAGCACGACCGCGCCGCGGCGGCGAGCCTCGAGCTGACCCGCGACGACCTGCTGGCCACCGAGCCCGATGACCGGCGGCTGTCCGAATTGCCCGATCACTGGCAGGCCGGGCGCTACCGATTGAAGCTCGCCTACCACTTCGCCCCCGGAGAGCCGGACGATGGCGTGAGCCTGCACGTCCCGCTCGCCCTGCTCAACCGCATCGACACGCCGCCGACGACCCACCTGGTGCCGGGCCTGCGCCGGGAGAAGATCGAGGCGATGATCCGGGCACTGCCCAAGGCCGAGCGCCGCCATTTCGTCCCGGCCCCCAGCTTCGCTGAGGCGGTCGAGGATCGGATTACCGATAGCGACATTTCGCTCTCGCAGGCCGTCGCCGACGAACTGCGTCGCATGACCGGTCACGAGGTCGCCCCGGCCCTGTTCGACGAGCAGAAGCTGCCCGTGCACCTGCGCATGCGCTTTGTCGCCGTCGACGAGGACGGCGAGCCGATCGACGCCGACCGCGACATCAATGCCCTGCGGGGCCGGCAGGCCCAGCGCGCCCAGGAGGCATTCAACCAGCGCAGCAAGCACCGCCTGGAAGACCATCAGGCGACCGAGTGGGACTTCGACGAGCTGCCGGAAAAGCTCACGGTCGAGAGTGGGGGCGCGCAGGTGGAGGCCCACCCGGCACTGGTGGACCACGGTGATCACGTCGCGATCGAACTGATCGACGAGCCCGAGCGCGCGCGCCGGGTCCACGAGGCCGGTGTCGTCCGGTTGATGTTGCTGGGCCGCGCCCAGATGGTCCGCCAGGCCGAATCTGACCTGCGCGGCGACCGCTCGCTGGACACGGTGCGCCTGCACTACAGCCGGTTGAAGTCCCCGCGACCGATTCCCGCCGAAGGGATGCGAGCCTCTCAGCGGGCCGATCGCGCCTTCGACCAGGAGCTGATCTTCCGCTCAGCCTGGGAGCTGGCGGTCGCCGACCAATCACCAATCCGTGACCCCGACGCCTTCCGTGAACGCCTTGCCCGCCTCGATGGCGAACTGCCGCGCCGGGCCATGGCGCTCGCTCAGCGGATCAAGGCCATCCTCGAGCACCAGCACCGCCTGCGCCGCCAGCTGAGCGGTCGCCTGCCGTTGTCGGTGATCGAGGCGGCCAAGGAAATCGGCGACCAGATCGACCTGCTGGTCCACCCCGGCATGATCTGGTTGGCGAGCGAGGAGCGGCTTGCCGCCTTGCCGCGTTATCTCGAGGGCGCCGAGAAGCGCCTGGAAAAGACCGAGCGTCAGCCGGAGCGCGATCGGATGCTGCGGGTGGCGTTCGCCCCGCTCGCCGAGCAGGTGCGCAACCGACTGATGAAGGGCCGCCCGGATCTGGTCGACTGGCAACGACGCGAGGCGCTGCTCGACCTCCTTGAGGGCCATCGGCTGGACGTCTTTACCCAGGAACTGGCGGGCAAGGGCGCGCCCAAGTCCAAGGCCGTCGAATCGGCCCTGGCCTCACCGACATGGCCTCACCGACCTGAACTCGCCAGGTAGGGAATCGCGCCCGCCGGATCTGGTCTATACAGCATGTATTAGCGGGAGTAGCGACGATGTTCGAGGTGAGGTTCAAGCGCGTCTGGGGCATCGCCCTGCTGTCGGCGATGGCCGGCGTGGCCGCGGGGCAGGAGTCCGAAACCGTCTACAAGTGCACCCATTCGGATGGACGCATCGTCTACTCCGATGCGCCCTGCACCGGCAAGATGGAGAAACAAACCGTCACCGCGCCAGAGGCCGGCCGTGGTGGCGAGGCGGCCCGCGAAGGCATCAACCGGCTGGCACGGGAATACGATGAACGCCGCGAAGCCGAGCAGCAGGCACGCGAAGAGGCCGAACGGCGCGCGCTCGAGCGCCGCCTGTCCAATCCGGAGGTGGTCGTGGTCGCCCCGTGGCGCGACCAGCCGCGCTCCTACCCGTACTACCCACGGGGCCAGCGCCATCTGCCACCCTACGATCGCTACCGTGATCCTCCGCATGGCGGGATGCACCTGAACGACGACGGTCTCTCGCTCTGGTTCGGCAGCGGGCGGCACGGTTGGCAACCCCAGCCCCCATACCAGCCACGTCACGACCCTAGAGAAAGAAAGCACCACGATGGCCGGGATATCAATAAGCGAGAGCAATCGCCCAGGAGGCCAGGCATAGCCGATCGAAACCCGCTTTGGGATTCGGGCATGTCGGGCCGTTATCCGGGTGGGTTGCCCGGCGCCGAATGACGACTGAAGCATAAAGAAACCTAGCCCCTCTTTCCCTCACGCCAGACGATTCTGCGAGAATCTGCAGCCCACCCAAAAAGAAAGGCCAGACCCGTCATGCAGGCGCATATCTTCAAGAGTCGCAAGAACCCCGACATGTACCTGTTCGTACGCGAGGGACAGGACATGGACGAACTCGACCCGATGGTGCTTGATCGCCTGGGTGAGCTCGAGTTCGTGATGGAGCTTGACCTGTCGGAGGATCGGCCGCTGGCACGCAGCGATGCGGCCACCGTGCGCGACCACATCGAAAAGCTGGGCTTCCACCTGCAGATGCCGCCGAGCGCCGAGAACTGGGCCCACTGGGACAACCTCAAGGCCGGCATCCGCGCCGGCAGACCCCAGTCTGAATAACAACCGGCGCACGCCACGCGCGAGACAGGCTGATCAAGGGGTGCCGCCAGATGATGGCGGGCACGAACGAAAGCCTGATTCAGACCGGCGTCTGCCTCAGAGCGCGGCGATCTCGCGCAAGCGGTCGAAATCGAGGCTCAGGCCGTTGTGCGCAACGAACATCGGGTTGAGCAGCGACTCGCGGGTGTTGTAGCGCAGCGGGCGGCCCGAGAGATCGGTCAGCTGGCCGCCGGCCGCCTCCAGCACGCATTGCGAGGCGGCGGTATCCCACTCCGAGGTCGGCCCCAAACGCGGGTAGAGATCGGCCTTGCCCTCGGCCACCAGACAGGTCTTCAGTGAGCTCCCGCAACGCACGACGCTGGCCTCCGCACCCGGCCGGGAAAAGGTGTCGATCAATTGCATTTCCCGCCGGCTGGCATGCGAACGAGACAGCGCCAAGGTGGGCGGATCGGCGGGGGCGCGCACCTGGATGGGGCCGGGCTCGTCGTGGTAGCGCCAGGCGCCCTGGCCGCGAATCGCCGCGTATTCGAGATCGATCGCCGGGGCGAGCACCACACCCAGCACCGGGACACCGCCATCGATCAGCGCGATATTGACGGAGAATTCGCCGTTGCGCTTGACGAACTCGCGCGTGCCGTCGAGCGGATCGACCAGCCAGTAACGCGGCCACTCACGCCGCTCGCGCCAGGTCGGGGCTCGCCCCTCTTCGGTGATGATCGGCCAACCGTCACCCAGGGCCGCCAGACGGTCGGCGATCAGGTGATTGGCCACCAGGTCGGCCTCGGTCACCGGCGAGGCATCCGCCTTGCGCTCGACGGCGAAATCCTGCCGGTAGACGGCCATGATCGCCCGCCCCGCCGCCGCGGCAATGGTTCGCACCTCGGCGAGCAGCGCGGCATCGACGCCCGGGGGCTGGCCAGCCAGTGAATCACCCGTCAGGGTTACACAATCCGTCATGCGTTCTCTTCCCTTTCCCGCCGCTGCCGGTGCGCCCGCACCAGGAACATGGCGGCCAATGATCTTGCCTCGGAGCAATCGCCCGAGGCGGCGAAGTGGTCGAGATCGGCCAACGGCAGGAAGGTCACCTCCATTGGCTCGGGCTCGTCGCCCGGCAGACGGGCCGGGTAAAGCGATTCGGCCAGTACCAGCTGCGTGCGCTGGCCGGAATAGGTGGGCGCCATCGTCATTTCGTTGAGCCGGGTCAGGCGGCGGGCGGCGAAACCGGCCTCTTCCCTCAACTCGCGATTGGCGGCCTCCACCGGGGTTTCGCCGGCGTCGATCCGCCCCTTCGGCAGACCCAGTTCGTAACGCTCGGTGCCACAGGCGTATTCGCGAATCAGGACGAACTCATCCCTGTCGGTCACCGCGGCCACGATCACCGCGCCGTGGGCGCTGCCCTTGAGGCGCTCGAATTGCACCTCGGCCCCATTGGCAAAGCGCAAGTCCACGCCTTCCACCCGAAACAGGCGGGTTTCGGCCAAGGTGCGGGTCGCCTGGATGGTGGGAGGGGCATTCGAGGGCATGTCACGGCCTGTGATCGGGTGGAACGGTGGTGCAAGAAGTTGATGTCATTGTAGCCGACAAGCCCGCCTTGCCCGACCACTCGGAAAACGAGATTCGATTCATCTTGATCATGAAAACGACTCACCGCCAGGGCTTGCCTTTACTCAACCGATTGCAAACAATGCGCCCCGACGTCAGAGGTGGTGCCCCCCGCGGAACGCGGCGGACACTGAAACAGGGAAACGGGTCGAAGGCCCGTGCTGCCCCCGCAACGGTAGGTGGTGACGTCGGCATCATTTGGCCACTGGCCCAGGCAACGCCCGGGCTGGGAAGGCGATGCCGACAGGGGATATCCCCTTGACCACGAGCCCGGAGACCGGCCTCTGATCGGCATTCCCGACCTGCGGTGGGCTGGTCGGTCACGTGAAAGCGCATCCATGACCTCTTCTTCTACATGGCGACCGTCGTCGCTCGCCGTCGGGCTCACCGGCCTGACCTGCCTGTTTACCCTCGCCCCGTCACAGGCCGATGACCGGCTGGGCCCGATCAACATCACCGCCACCCGCGAGGCCCCGGCGATCGCCCCCGCGATGCCCGAGACAGTCATCACGCGCGAGGAGATCGAGCGCAGCCAGGCGCAATCGATCACGGACCTGCTCGCCGGACGCGCCGGGCTGATCGTCAGCAACGAAGGCGGACCCGGCAAGCTGTCGAGTGTCTCGATCTGGGGACAGAGCGCCAACCGGACGGCGGTTTTCCTCGACGGCGTGCGCATCGGTTCGGTCTCCGCCGGTCAATCGTATCTCGAGCACATCCCCTTGGAGCAGATCGAGCGGATCGAGATCGTGCGCGGCCCGCGCTCCGGTCAATGGGGTGCGGATGCCGGCGGCGGGGTGATCCAGATCTTCACCCGAGAAGGCACCGAGGACGGTGTTCATCTGTCTGGCGGGATTGGCGCGGGCTCACGCGGTCAACGCGAGGCCGATGCCCATATCGGTGGCCGCCAAGGGGCGTTCGACTACTCGCTGGGCGTGGCCCATGAGGAAACCGATGGCTTCGATGCCTGCGAGAACAACGGCCCGTTCACCCCACCCTGTTACGGCGATGAACCGGACGACGACGGCTACGAACGCGATTCGCTGCAGTTGCAGGCCGGATATCGGTTCGGAGAGGGTGGCCATGTGCGTGCCCACGTGCTGGCCGCCTCCGCCGAGGTCGAGTACGACGGCCCCACCAACAACAGCGAAATCGAACAACGCACCATCGGACTGTCGGCCTCCACCGGCCGGATCGGCTTCTGGCAGTTGCGCACCCAGGCAGGGCGTCATATCGACGACCAGGACTATTTCCGCGACCAGCGTTTTGATTCACGTTTCGACACGCAACGCGACACGCTCTCGCTGGCGAACGACTTCTTCCTCGGGTCATCCACTACCCTGACGGTCGGGGCGGACCAGACATACGACAAGCTATCGAGCACGACCGACTACGTCGAGGATGGCCGGCGCAACCAGGGGCTGTTTGCCCAGCTCAATACTCGCCTTGGCGAACGTCTGGATATCCAGGGCGCGCTGCGCCGTGATTTCAACGAGCAATTCGGCACCGCCAATACCGGCTCCCTGGATCTTGCCTATCGTCTCGACGAGGCCTGGACACTCAGCGCGGGACACGGCACCTCGTTCAACGTCCCGTCCTTCAACCTGCTCTACTACCCGCCCTACTGCATCGCGCCGGGCCTTTGCTTCGCGACGGCGAACCCCGACCTCGAACCGGAGCGCACGCGCACCTCGCGCATCGGCGTTGCCTGGAACCGCGGGCAGTGGGGCATCGAGACGACGGCCTTCCGCTCATCGGCCGACGATTTGATCGCGAGCCCGCCGCCCACCTACGTGCCGGAAAACATCACCGAGGCGACCATCCGCGGCGCGGAACTCGTTGCTCGCTGGAGCAACGACACCTGGTCGGCTCACGCGAGCCTCACCTACCTGTCGACCGAGAACGAGGCCACGGGCGAGCCCCTGCCGAAACAACCGCGGTGGAGCGGTCGACTGGCCGTCGATCGTCAGCTGGGCGCCTTTTCGCTCGGGAGCACCTTGCGTGGGCAAAGTGGTTCGGAAACCGACAACACGGGCTACGTGGTTGCCGATCTGCGCGGCAGCTATCGTCTTGCACCTGACTGGCGCATCGAGGCCCGCATCGACAATGTGTTCGACCGGGATTACCAAATCGTCGATGGCTTTCATCAAGCACCTCGCGGCGTGTTTGTGAGCCTGCGCTACGGCCGGTAACATAGCGCTTCCCACCCGGTTTTCAGGACGTCATCCGACCATGCCCCATCCGCTCCAGGAACGACTTTTGCCGCCCAGTCGAGTTGTCGCCATTGCCGCGCTTGCCGTCATGGCGATCTCGATGCTCGCCACGCGCTATCACCACTTCAGCTCGGCGCTGCACCTGGCGGACACCTCCTGGGCGGTGTTCTTCCTCGCCGGGCTGTGGTTCCGGCAGCTGCGGATACTGGGCGGGCTGCTGGTGCTCGCCGTCGCGATCGACCTGGGCAGCGTCTGGCTCGATGGCGCGGCCATGGCCAGTTGCTTTTCACCGGCCTACCCTGGCGTGCTGGCCGCCTACACCGCCCTCTGGGGCGCGGGGCGGCTCGCGGGCACGCGATTGACGGATGGCTCAGGAAACACGTTCACGGGGCTGGCATGGACTGCCGGGGCCTTGCTCGCGGGCAGCGTGATCGCGTTCGGCATCTCGAACGCCACGTTCTACGCCTTCTCCGGTCAGTTCGAGGCCATGGCGGCATTCGAATACGCCCAGCGCACGCTTCCATATCTGGGTGGCTATCTGACCAGTGCGGCGATCTACAGCGTGATCGCGCTGGCCGGCATGGCCGCAACGAATGTCGTTCGCGACGGAGTCCGGGCACAGCGGCACGGCTAGCCGAACCGCAGATCTCGCCCCGGAATCGGCGGGAGAAAACAAAAAAACCCGGCACACCTCGGTGTGCCGGGTTTTTTCGTCGATGCCTGAGCGCAAGCCGCGGCAGCAAACTACTCGCTGACGGGGGATTCGCGCGATTCTTCCTCGCCTAGGCGCATCTGGTCGATGCGCTCCTCGAGCACGCGAATGTCCGGGATGGCCGTCAGACGTCCGTCCAGGCGAACGACGGCATGCCAGAGCGGGTTGTCCTGCGGACCGGCCGTCTCGATCTGGCGACGCTCGACCTGCTCGGAGCGCGGCACGCCGGACAGGAGCAGGGCGTAGTAGGGCAAGGCCCGCTCGGGATCGGTTCCATAGAGTATGGCGCACCGTACCCGCCGGCCGATCGTGGGCACCGACTCGCCGTTCATCGCCTCGAGGCTCACCAAAGGCACTTGCTGGCCGCGCCAATCGACAATGGTCGCCTCGCTGCGCCCCAGACGAATACTGCCCTCGGGCAGGGAGACGTCGGTGATCTCGGCGATCAGCGCGTAGGGGATCAGCAGCTCGATGTCGGTCAGCTGAGTGGGGAGTCGCACGGCGCGGATCGGGGCCTCGCCGGCTTGCAGTTCGTCTGGCTGTTGTGCCATGGCGGCTTGATGTCCTTCAGTCGGCATGCTCGTCTCCCGCACTCTCGTCGTCAGCGCTCATCGCACTCACCGGCAGCAAGCGTGCGATGGTGTCGATCAGATCGAGTTCGGTGTAGGGCTTGCCCAGGTAGGCGGAAACGCCCAGCGCTTCGGCGCGTGCGCGGTGCTTCTGGCCGGTTCGTGACGAGATCATGATCACGGGCGTCTCTGCCGCTGCCCGATCGTTGCGGATCGCACCGAGCAGCTCGAAGCCGTCCATGCGGGGCATTTCGATGTCGGTGAGCACCAGGTCCGGCAGGCTGTCCTGCAGGAGACCCAGCGCCTCGACCCCGTCGCGGGCCAGGACGACGTCGTAGTTGTTGCGCTCCAGCGTGCGGGCGGTGACCTTGCGCACGGTGAGCGAATCGTCCACCACCAGCACCGACGGCCGCGAGCGGGCAGGCTTGAAAACCGCATGCGTCTCTAGGCGGCGCTGATAATCCCGCCGCTGGAACTGCTGGACCAGCTCGAACAATTCCAGCACCAGGATCACGTCACCATCGTCGGCAATCGTGGCCCCCGACACCCCCGGAATCCGCCCGAGCTGTGGCCCCATCGACTTGACGAACAGCTGGATGCCACCGAGCTGGTGATCGACGTGCAGGGCGAAGCGACGTTCGCCCAGCTTGAAGAGCATGATCGGGCGGATGGCCGCCACGTCCTGCGCCGTCTCGGCCGGTGGCTGTCCCCACAGAAGTTCGCCCAGATAATAGAGCGGGTAATGCTCACCGTCGTGCTCGATCTGCGGCTTTTCCTCGCGATAGTACTCGGCGAGCGTCACACCGGTCATGCGCGTGACCGCGACCACGCCCTTGTAGGGAATCGCGTACCGATCGTCACCACTGGCAATCAGGATGCCGCGGGTCATCGCCTGGGTCAGCGGCAGGTTGAGCCGGATCTCGGTGTAGCGCCCCTGCTCGGAATCCACGTCGACGAAGCCACCCAGCTCACGCGTAGCGCTGGCGACCACATCCATGCCCACCCCACGACCGGCGACCTGGGACAGGTTTCCGGCGGTCGAGAAGCCCGGCAGGAAGATCAGCGATCGTGCCTCTTCGTCACTGATGTCGATGTCGGCCGGCATCAGGCTGCGCTCGACCGCCTTGCGACGAATGGCATCCAGATCAAGCCCCCGGCCATCATCACGCAGGCTGACGGTGATATTGCCGCCACCGCTGTCGATGTTGAGCAGCAGCCGCCCGACGGGCGCCTTATGAGCGGCGCGGCGCTCTTCGGGCGACTCGATGCCATGGGCGATGGAGTTGCGCAGCATGTGCTCCAGCGACGGCAGCATGGCCATCAGGGTGACCCGGTCGACCTCGGCCTCGCCATTCTCGATCACCAGCTCGGCCTGACGCCCGACCTCGTCTCCCACCTGGCGTACGATACGACGCAGTCGCCCGGCGACATCGTTAAAGCGAACCAGACGCATCGCCAGCACGCCGTCCTGCATTTTCCGTCCCAGACGGGACTGCTGCAGCAACAGCAACTGCGACTGCTCGGTCAGCGAGCTGAGGCTCTCCTCGATGTTGGCGACATCACCGAGCGACTCCATGATGCCGCGCGAAAGCTCTTGAACCTGGGTAAAGCGGTCAAATTCGAGTGGATCGAACTGCTCCTCGGTAATCCCGGCCTCCTCCATCAGGTCGGCCTTGATCTGCGTCTCGGTCTCGATCTCCAGTCGCCGCAGCTGGCTACGCAGCCGGGTGACGGTCTGCTGGAGCTCGAACAACTGACGTTCGAAGCCATTGACCTGACGATCGATGCGCGACTGGAGCAACACCGACTCGCCGATCTGATTGACCATGGCATCAATACTGCCGGCGGCGACACGCACCTGCTCGTCGCGACGCTCGGCGCCGGCTTCTTGCCCGGAACCAGTCGCTTCCACCGATTCCCTCGGGGAGGATGGCGGCGATATCCGTACTGGCTCGAGTTCATTCTCGACCGACTTATGCGATGGCCCATCTTGCCCATCGGCCTCATCCGGACGGGCCTCGTCACCACCCTGGCTCCGTTCGGCAAATCGGCAGGCGCCGTCCGGGTCGCGAATCCAACCGATCAGCTCGCGCTGCTGGGGGATCGGTTGCTGATTGCGCACGTGGTCGAGCAACGCGGCGATGACGTCGTAACTGTGCTGAACCAGGGCCACCAGGGGCTCGTTATCGGTGGACTCCTCGCGCCGAGCCAGCTCCAGGCGCCCCTCGAGGTGGTGTGCCACGTCCCCGAGGTTGAGCAGGCCGGCCATGCGCGCCCCACCCTTGAGGGTGTGCAGGTTACGGTGCAGCAGCCGAATGGATTCGAGGTCGTGCGGGTGGACCCGCCAGTGGGCCAGGTAGGCGTCCGCCTGCTCGAGCAACTCGTCCGCCTCGTCGAGGAAGATCTGCAGGATATCCTCGTCCTGCTCGGCCGGATCATCATCCGGGCGATGCTCGACGTCGGCGTACTCGTCACGCGTTTCGTCATCGGCCGGCAACACCTCGGGCGGCTCTTCCGCCTCGGCGCGATGACCCGCGATGTCGTCGGTCGCCGCCTCATCACTGCGCGACGCCTCATCCGGGATGGCATCGCTATCCGGAACGGCATCGCTCGGAAGCTCGTCACGCGAAGAGTCGCCCGCCGAGGGCTCCGGCTCGGCAACGACCGGCTCCTCGCTCGCATCGACTGCCGAGACCTCGTGGGTCGCGGCCACCTCGTCCTCGTCTGTCACCGAGGGCTCGTCTTCCGCTTGACGGGAATCACGGACCTCCGCGCTCTCAGACACCTCGCCATAGTCGGCCAGCACCTGCTCCAGCTGGATATCCAGGCGCTGCTCCAGATCCGTGGTATCGGGTTGCTCGAGGCTCGGGTCGACCGCCCAGCGGCGCAACGATTCGATGGCATCGGCCCCCTCGGCGAACAGGGCCAGTTCTTCGCCGCCGAGACGCTCCTGATGCTCGGCAAGCGCGCGGGTCCAATCCTCTAGGTAGCGCGCCAAGGAGGCGATGATGTCCACGCCCGCCGTACGGGCCGAGCCGAGCGTGGTGTGCAACAGACGCACCAGCTCGTTGTCGCAGGTCAAACCGACGCCATGCTCGCGCGCGGCGTCTATCTTGCGATGCAACTCATCGATGTATCCCCCGATTTCCTGATCGAAGATCTCTCGCAGCACCGGATCATCGATGACCGGGGTCGCCGCTTCGACATCGGTCGCCATCTCGTCCGATGATGCCGAGTCGGTTTCGTTTGTCGATTCGAGGGGGGCGGGTGAGGCGGCCTCGACCTCCGCCGGGGAGTCCACCGCGGCCTGGTCGGACACGGACTCCATCTCAACGGATTCGGCCTCGATGGATTCGCCGGATTCGAGACGCTCGGCCAGCCGGCGGGATTCGGCCCAATGGGAGTCGGGGGTGGCCTGCCCCGCCTCGAGATCGGGCAGGGCAGCCTGCATCAGGGCAACGGCGTCGAGAGCCCCCTGGCGAGTGGCGTCGCCGCCGTCGACCTTGCCGTCGAGCACCTGATTGAGCAGTCGCTCCCAAGCCCAGGCCCAATCACCGATGGTCTCGAGCCCGACCATCCGCCCACTGCCCTTGATGGTGTGAAAGCCGCGGCGCAGCGTCACCAAGGCATCGGCATCCTCCCGCGTGCGCCAGGCCTCGGCCGCCTCACCCATGTCGGGCACCGTCTCGGCCATCTCCTCGGCGAAAACCTCGCGCATCTCAACCATCATCGGATCTTCGTCCAAGGCGGCTGGCTCGGCCTGCTCTTCCGGCTCTTGCTCTGGCGGCGTTACCTGTTCGGTCTCGGTCTCGGTCTCGGTCTCGGCGAGCGTGAAGTCCTGCTCATCGGCTGACAAGCCCGCCTCTTCAGGCGCAACCACCGGCTGATCGGGGAGGTCGACGGTCACCCCCTCGTCGTCAGCCGACTCGGGCTGCTCCGGCTGCTCCGCGTCGACTCGCGACTCGTCCTGATCATCGGCCAGGCCGAAATCAAGGGCCGACTCCAAGGCCGGGGAGCTTTCCTCCGATGCATCGGTGAATGCCAGCGCTGGCGACTCGCCGCCTGGCTGATCCGCGGTCTCCGCCGCCTCGACCTCCGCCGAGGAGGCACTCGATCCGTCGTCCCGTTCCAGCAGCGATTCACCATCGCCTTCGGTGTTGGTCGGTGCGTCGTCCTGCGGCACAAGGCGCCATGGCGTCTCATCGGAGGCGCCTTCGGACATCTCGGATTCGGACATCTCGGATTCGGACGCCGTGTCGTCCGCCTCGGCCGGCTCGTCTTCCGGCAGACCAAGGGCATCGAGATCGGCCGGAGTTGCCGGTGCTTGCGGGGTGACCGCCTCCTCGTCTGGCAATTCGGGCAGCTCATCCGGCGCGGACGGCGAGGCGGCAACGCGTTGGTCGTCCTCGCCCTCGTCGAGCGCAAAGTCGAGCGCCGCCTCCAGCTCCTCGCCACTTGCCTCGCCACGGGTTTCGGAGTCGACCGGCTCGATCTCTTCGGAAGACGTCGCCCGATCGGTTTCGGGGGCGTCGGCGGCGAGCTCTTCCTCCTCGACTTGCCAAAATTGGATCAATTCGTCCGGGGTGGCGAGACTATCGTCGATTGGCTCGGGAGGCGCCTCGTCGGCGGCCGGTTTCGGCTCGGCCGTGGCGGTACGGGCCGGCATCGATTCGCTGGAATCGACCTCGGCCGGCTCCGTGGCCTCCGCCCCGTCATCGTCATCGTCATCGACATCGGCCAAGAGGTCATCGATGCGCCGCTTGGGCGCCTCAAGGAAGCGGGCAATCTCCTTGCTGAAATCACGCAGGTTCTCGAGGTAGAACTCCAGCGCGGCGAAGATCTCGCTCAAGGCCGACAGGGTGTGTTCATCGCCAACCGGCTCACCAAACGACTGTGCGCGGCTCCAGCGGGCCAACGCCACGACCAGCGGGGTGGCAGCATCACGACCGGACAGCCGAAGCACCTCGCCAATGCCGGCCAACCGATCAGCCGCTTGGACAAACGGGGAATCGGACGGTGTTTCACCGTCGCCCTGCCCGGCAAGCCCGGCGTTGATCTTCTCGCGAGCTTCGCTCAAGGATTCGAACGCCGCACTGGCGATCGCACCAATCGAGCTGGCCACCGTCTGATCGTGCAGGGCTTCGGCCCGGTCGCCGTCGGCCATGCTGCGCGGGATGCCATCAACAACCTGTTCGACCAGCATCACCGTGCCCGCGAGATCCATGAGCATCTCGTCATCAAGCAGCTCGGCGCCCCGCGTCACCGCTTGCAAGTGCTCGCGACCATCGGCAAGCGCCTTGGCCGCCGCCGCATAGCCAAGCGTCGCGAGCACGCCGCTCATCTGTTCGAACTTGTTCAGGATGCGGCCGAGGGGTTCGAGGTCATCGCGCTTGCCGCGGACGAACAGGTCGAGCACATCCTGTGTGGCAAGCAGCTCTTCCTCAAGGGCCTTCTGCACCGCCTCGAGCGCCTCGGCATCGAGACCGACGAATCGCGCCGGCAAGTCGGCGCGATCCAATTGCTCGCGCCAATCGGCGGCCCGATCCCGGCAGATCGGCTCGTCATCATCCACCCGTTCCAGCAAGGAAAGCAGCACCGAGGCGCCGAGGTCCAGGCCGGCATGGTTGATCACCGACTCGCTGCGACCCTGCAACTGCAGGCGGAAGAGTTGCAGGACACGCCCGACTGCTCGCTTGAGCACGGGCGCGTAACGATCGGGGTCCGACTCGGTCAGGCGAAGCAATTCGCCAACCACCCGGATGGCAATGATCGCGCTGCGACTGGGTTCGTGCGCGATGATCTGCATGGAAAGCTCGCGCAATCCCGGCAAGACGGACCAGTCGTCCCGCATGACGGCAAGCACTTCACGCTCCATCCGACGCAACAGCGGGCGAAGCTCGGCCTCCTCGTCCACGCCCTTTTCGCGATGCGGACGCTTGCCGAGTTCATGTTCGGCCTGCAACAGGAAGGCCCGCGCCGCCAGTTCACGGGCATCGAGCGGGGCCTGCTTGATGGTCCCTCGCAGGCGGTTGACCATCGGCAGCAGGCTTGCCGGCGTGATCTCAGCCCCGGCCGCCATGCGATCCAGCAGGGCCTGCAACAAGGCGGCCGACTCGATCTGGGCGGAAATGGCTGTCTGGTCGTCGGATCGATCTTCGAGCGGCTCGAGGGCGGCCATCTGGGTGCGCACCAGCACGCGCACCAGCTGGATGTCGACCATGGAGAAGACACGGTCGATGGTTTGCAACGCCTGGGTGGCGTCGAAGACATGCTCGGTGACGTTTTCGCCCTCGGAAAGCTGCTCCAGCGCCCTCAAGAGCTCGGCGAGACGCTCTTCCAGCCCCTCACGGAGCCAGTCGAATACGATCGCGTCGACTTTCCTTTCTGTCCGCATGTCTCAATTCACCGCCTTTCGGCATCCCGCCTGCTGGAAGATCCGTGTCCCGGTCACGACGATTACCTCGCCGGCCAACCGGGCCGCCTGCTGTCCTGCCGAACTCAGCTCGATGGCCGGGCGTCGTCCCGCTCGGGCATCGTGAAGCCGGCCACGGAGCGGTTGAGCTCCTGCGAGAGCGAGCCCAGCTCGCCGATCTCGTCGGCGGCCTGAGTCGCGTTTTCTGCCGTCTGCTGCGTGTCCTGACGAATCCGGTTGACCGCCTCGCGCAAATCGGTTGCCACCGAGGCCTCCTTCTGGGCCACCGAGGTGATGTCGTTGATCTGCTGGGAAAGTTTCAGCGAGACGCTTTCGATCTCCGAGAGCGCCTTGCCGGCGTTCTCGGCGAGCGTGGCGCCGTCGACGACGTTCGAGGTGGTCTGTTCCATGGCGAGCATGGCCTCGGAGGTGTCGGTCTGGATGGTGTTTACCAGCAGCTCGATCTGACGTGTCGCGTCACCGACACGCTCGGCCAGTCGCTGAACTTCATCGGCGACCACCGCGAAACCGCGACCCGCCTCGCCGGCCATGGCGGCCTGAATGGCGGCGTTAAGCGCCAGGATGTTGGTCTGGTCGGCAATGTCGGTGATCAGGCCGACGATGTCGCCGATCTCCTGCGACGACTCACCCAGGCGCTTGAGGCGCTTGGAGGTTTCCTGGATCTGTTCGCGGGTCTGGTTCATGCCCTTGATGGTCTGGCGCACCGCATCACCGCCGCGGTGGGCCACGTTGACCGAGGATTCCGCGATCTGGGCCGATTCCTGCGCACTGACCGAAACCCGCTCGATCTCGTCGGACATCTGCGCGATGGCATCGGAAATCTCGGTGATGCGCTGGGCCTGGCCACGCGACTTGTCGGCGAGTGCCCGCGAGCTGTCCTGCGAGGCACGCACCGCCGCGGCGACGCGCACCGAGGTGTCGTTGATGGTGCCGACCAGGTCGCGCAGTGCATCGATGGTGTAGTTGACCGAGTCGGCGATCGCGCCGGTGATGTCCTCCGTCACGGTGGTATGCGCGGTCAGATCACCGTCGGCGAGCGTCATCATCTCGTCGAGCAGACGCAGGATGGCCGCCTGGTTCCGCTGGTTGGCCGCCTCGGTCTCAGCCAGCGCCCGGCGGGATTCCTGCACCAGGGTCACGCCCAGCCAGACAAGCAGCAACAGGCCGATCGTGCCACTGGCGTAACCTAGGTAGAGGAACTGCGACGCCTGGTTCTGATCGGCGGCCAACGTGCGCGCCAGCTCGGAGGTCGCGCCGGTAAACTCGCCCGACATGCGGTCGATTTCACGCGCGGCCTGGTTGGCGGCAAGCAGCTGCGGCGCCTGCTCGAGTACGGCCGATACCAGCTGGTTGACGGTGGCGAACAGCACGCCCACCTCGCGCAGCCCGTCACGTACCTCGGGGTCACTGACTCGCGGCGCCATGCGATTGCCGTTGAGCAGGCCGTTGAGCACGCCACCGAACAGCGCCACGTCGCGACCGAAGCGCTCCGAGGCATTGACTGCCTGCTCACCACCACCGGTGATTTCGTCAAGGGTGGTGCCGATGCGCTCGATGAACATCAGCTGGCGGGTGGCCAGATAGATCACGTGGCTGGGGGCGTCATTGGCAACCAGGGTCTGGACCACCTCGTCCGACGAGGCCGTCAGGTCAGGCAGGATTTCCTCGATCTGGGCCGACTGCTCACCGACGCTGAGGATGGCCTCACGCCCCTCCAGCACCTTGCTAAGGGATTCGTTATAGACGTTCCAGCGATTGGAAACCGCGGCGAGAAGGTCTTCGCGATTCGGCGGCACCTCGAGCTGGGGCCGCTCGGGGTTTTCGCCCTGGAGGGCATTGAGCGTCTCGGTGAAATCGGCACGGATCGACTGAACCCGGTCGAACGCCCCGGGGTTGCCGCGAATGGCTCGCAACACCTCGATGGTGAGCTCCTGCGAGGAACGCTCCAACTCGGCGCCGGCAAGGCGGCGGTCGAGGAATTCCTGTTCGCGTTGGGCCGCGAGAATGAACACCACCACGGTCGCGACCAGGGCCAGAACCGCGAGAACCACGAGGATCAGTATCTTACGGCTGATGCCGCCCATCCGTGCGCCAAGACTCATAGTTGCCACTTACTCCTGAATGGAATTCATCGTCATTGTTTGGTTATAAGCCGACGTCATGCGACGGCATTGAGAAACTGGTCGTGATCGAGCAGCGAGCGGAACTCGAGCACCGGCAACCACTCCTCGTTGAGCCGCACTTCCCGCTGGAAACCCGGCAGGGAAGCGAGCTCGCGGTGATGCTCGGAATCACTCAAGGGGCGCTCATCGCCGTAGGCGATCTGGCGGATTCCGTAGGAACGCTCCACCAGAAAGGCCGACGAGGCCTGGGCGTGCTTGGCGAGAAAGACCACGCTGTGGCGGGATGCCGGTGTGGTGACATCAAACCAGAAGCGGGCCAGATCGAACACCCCGGTCAGTTCGCCGCGCAGGTTCGCCAGACCCGACACCCAGGGGCGCGCACCAGGAAGCGTCACCATGCGAGGCGGGGCGACGATGGCCCGCACCTCGTCCAGCGCGACGAGCATGCGTCGACCGTCGACGGCAAACAGGATGCCCTGCCAGGTCCTGACATGGTCATCGCTGCTCGGCAGGCCGACGGCATGCTGCTCGACCTGGCGATTGATCCAGCCGAGATAGTCGAACACGTCCTCTGTGCGCTGCATCACGTCAGCCGAGCACGCTCTTGAGCACGGTGATCAAGTCGGCCTCCTTGACCGGCTTGACCAGGTACTCCTTGGCACCCTGACGCATGCCCCAGATGCGGTCGGTCTGCTGGTCCTTGGTGGTGACGATAACCACCGGGATAGCGCTCGTCTCGCTGTCCTTGTTGAGGGTGCGGGTGGCCTGAAAACCGTTCATGCCCGGCATCACCACGTCCATGAGCACCGCGTCGGGGCGCACCGTGCGCACCAGCTCGATACCCTCTTCACCACTGTTGGCGACGGAAACCTGGTGGCCGTGACGCTCAAGAATCTGCTGGAGTACATACACCTCAGTCGGCGAGTCATCAATGACAACAATATGAGCCACTACCCTGTTCCTCTAGAAAAATCCGGTTCAATACGATCCTGCCGGCATCCGGAATCGGACCCCGGGAGCCAACGCCTTTCTCAGTCTGCCATCGCGCCCTCGCCGGCCACGGGGCGCCCTTCGGCGAAACGCTCCACGGCAGCGAGAATCTCGTCGCTGTTGAAAGGCTTGGTGAGGTAGTCGGAGGCCCCGACAATGCGGCCACGGGCCTTGTCGAAGATACTGTCCTTGCTGGACAGCAGGATGATGGGCGTCTCGGCGAAGCGATCGTTGTTCTTGATCAGCGCCGTGGTCTGGTAGCCGTCGAGACGCGGCATGAGGATATCGATGATGACGACGTCCGGGTCGAACGCGCCAATGCGGGCCAGGGCGTCGAATCCGTCGATCGCGCTTTCCACTTCGCAGCCCGCCTTGCTGAGGATGCTGTCGGCTGTCCGTCGGATGGTCTTGCTGTCGTCGACCACCATGACCCTCAGGCCTTCGAGGCCGGCGTGATTCTCTGTCGCTTCCATGTCTTCGTCCTTGCTGCTGGCCGATTCTTGCCTTGCGTCGGCCGAATGTAACCAACGCGCCCGTCTTTGGCAAACGCCTTGACGGCTCCCCGCGTGAACGAACCAGCGCGCCAGCCGTCATCTGGGGAAGGTCGACACGCCATCCGATACCGCTCTGCGAGTCTTGAGCCGGGCAGACGCAGGGCGACCCTCCGCCGAGAAAGAGCCGCTCTCCCTTGCCAAGGAAGGCAACACCGCACTCAAGACTCGCCCTCTGGGGCCGGGCAAGCGGCTGGCTCAGCCAGAGTGGCATCGGATTTCATGCCGACCTTCTATTACACTGTGGCCACGAAAAGCGCGGCCAAGCACCGCCCCGCGCCCCACCCAAGCGAACACCGTGACGAAAAGTCGATGACAAACAACCATTCCGCCCTGCAACTCGACAGCCAGGATTCGACCCCCGAGCTCGAGGCGAGCTACTGCGGCCCGCTGTTGATGATCGAATCGCACATCATCGAGAACCGCCGACAGATCGAGACCTGGTTCCGCGAGCAGTGGCGCAAGACGCCGGCGCCGTTCTATTCCTCGGTCGATCTGCGCAACGCCGGCTACAAGCTCGGCCCGGTCGACACCAACCTGTTCCCGGCCGGCTTCAACAACCTCAACCACAGCTTCGATCCACTGGTGGTACAGGCGATCCAGTCGGCGGTCGAGCACGCCTGCCCGGATGCGCGCGGCATGCTGATCATCCCGGAGCGCCATACGCGCAACCAGTTCTACCTCGAATCGCTGGCCACCATGGCCGAACTGTTCGAGTTGGCCGGTTTCGAGACACGCATCGGCTCGCTCGATGCGCTCGATGGTCCAGCGCACTTCGACCTGCCCTCCGGGCGCACGTTGACCCAGCACCCGATCCATCGCGAAGGCCGACGGATCGAGGTCGACGGCTTCTCGCCCTGCACCATCGTGCTCAACAACGACCTGTCCGGCGGGCGCGAGGACATCCTCGAGGACATCGAGCAGACCGTGGTGCCGCCCTCGGCGCTGGGCTGGTGGCATCGCTCCAAGTTCAATCACTTCAACCACTACCAGACACTGGCTAATGAGCTGGCCGCCCTGATGGACCTCGACCCTTGGCATCTCGCACCGATGATCCTCGACTGCGGCCAGATCGACTTCATGAAGCGCGAGGGCGAGAACTGCCTGCAGGAAAAGGTCAGCGAGATGCTTGCCGCGATCCAGAAGAAATACGACGAGCTCGAGATCAAGGAAAAGCCCTTCGTCGTGATCAAGGCGGATGCCGGCACCTACGGCATGGGCGTGATGATGGCCCAATCCACCGATGAGGTGGTCGGGCTGAACCGCAAGCAGCGCACGCGCATGGCGGCCTCCAAGGATGGGCGCAGCATCAACCGGGTCCTGATACAGGAAGGCATTTACAGCTTCGAGCGACTGGGCTCGAGTGGGCACGTCGCCGAGCCGGTGCTCTACATGATCGATCGCCACGTGGTCGGCGGCTTCTACCGCGTACACACCAAGAAGGGCCAGAGCGAGAACCTCAATTCGCCCGGCGCGGAATTCGTGCCGCTGCCCTTCACCCAGTCCTGCGTCACGCCGGCCCCGGACGCCTCGCCCGACAGCGACCAGAACCGGCTGTACTGCTATGGCGTGGTCGCCCGACTGGCCCTGCTCGCCGCCGCGCGCGAGCAGCGTGACCTGATCGGCGGCCCAACCGTCGCCCCGACCGCCGACTGATCCGAACCGCAAGCGGAGCCGCCTCATGCGCATCGCCGTCGTCATGGATCCGATCGAACGGATCAAGCCCTGGAAGGACACCTCGTTCGCCTTCCTCCTGAGCGCCCAGGCCCGCGACTGGGACTGCTGGTACATCGAGCCGGACTGGCTGTTCTTCGCCGACGGCCGTCCGCAGGCGCAGGCCGCCCCGATCACGGTGGTCGATCGCGACACGGACTTCCACACGCTGGGCGAGCGTTCGACACATGCACTGGCGGACTTCGACATCATCCTGCAGCGCCAGGACCCGCCGATCGACCTGAACTACCACTACATCACCGGGCTGTTGTCGTTGGCCGAGCAGGCCGGTGTCGTGGTCGGCAATCGACCCGACGCCGTGCGGGCAGCCAACGAGAAACTCCTCGCCCAGCATTTCCCCGCCCTGTGCCCACCGACACTGGTGAGCCGATCGATCGAGCAGCTCAAGGCCTTTATCGCCGAACAGGGCGAGATCGTCGTCAAGCCGCTGGATGCCATGGGCGGCAGTTCGATATTCAAGATCCACCAGGACGAGGTGAACACGCAGGTGATCCTCGAGGTGATGACACACGACCAGACCGAGTTGGTGATGGCGCAGCGCTACCTGCCCGAGATTCACACCGGTGACCGCCGCGTGCTGCTGATCGACGGCGAGCCGGTCGACCACGCCCTGTTGCGCGTGCCGGCCGAGAAGAGCTTCCGCGCCAACCTCGCCGCCGGCGGTCGCGGCGAGGTGGTGCCGTTGCGCGAGCGCGACCGGGAAATCGCCGCGATCGTCGGCCCGTGGTTGGCCGAACGGGGATACTGGTTCGTCGGCCTGGACGTGATCGGCGACCGGCTGACCGAGATCAACGTCACCAGCCCCACTTGCGCCCGCGAGATCAGCGCGGCCACCGGGCAGGACGTCACCGGGCGGATGCTCGACCGCCTCGCCCAACGCCTCACGCGATGATCGACCGGCGCCGGCGCGCGCTACTGGGCGGGCTCGCCGGCCTGCCGCTGACCACCCTGACCACCCTGACCACCCTGACCACCCTGGCCGGCTGCGGGAGTGAGCCGACCTTCCGCGAGGCCGGTTTCAGCGTGTTTGGCCAGATCTGGACCCTGCGCTTCGCCGACACGCCCGCCGAGCAAATCAATGCCGCCGTGCGTGCCGCGGAGCACATTGTCGAGCCGCTCTATCGTCGCCTGCACCCCTGGCGCGACAGCGAACTGACCCGCCTCAACCGCCAGCTGGCCGAACGCGGCGAGGCCGTTTCCAGCCCCGATATTCGTGCCCTGATCCGGGCTGCCCGCCCCCTGTTCGAGGCCAGCGACGGACGGTTCGACCCCAGCATCGGCGGACTGATTGGCCTGTGGGGCTTTCACCGGGACGCCGGCGATACACCGATCACGCCACCCGCCGAATCCGCGCTGGACGCCTGGCTGGCCGATGCGCCCTCGCTCGACGACGTGCGGATCGAAGGCGACCGTGTGATCGCCTCCCACCCGAGGGTCCAATTCGACTTCAACGCCCTGGCCGAGGGATTCGCCGCCGAACAGGTGCTCGACGCCATCGAGGCGGTCGGGATCACCAACTGCTTGCTCGACTCCGGCGGCGATCTCTACACCCTGGGCCATGCCGGTGGGCGGGACTGGCGACTGGGCATCCGCGACCCGCAAGGCCGCGACGCGCTTGGCGGCGTGCGCGTGTCCGGACGGCGCGCCCTGTGCAGTTCGGGCGACTACGAGCGTCGCCTGCGCTATCGGGGCAAGAGCTTCGGTCACATCATCGATCCGCTGACCGCCCGCCCGGCGCGCCACAACACCGGCACCACGGTGCTGGGCCGCGACCCCGTCATCGCCGACGGGGCCGCCACCGCACTGATGCTGCTCTCCCCCAGCGAGGCCAAGCGCTTTGCCGGACAGGTGGGACTCGACGGCATCCTGCTGGTAACCGAGAATGGCAGACCATGGCGCGATGCCGGCATGCAGTCGGCCATGTCGACGACGCCCGCCGGGCGCTCGATCGACTGGCACTCGTTCTAATCCAAACGACCCGGGAAACGCAGGGATGCCGACCAAGGGAACGACACGAGACCAGCACCGCCCCGACAACGCGGCAGCGAGCCCCGCACGGGGCTCCTCGCGGGTGTTGCCGATCGCCATCGGGCTGGCGGTGCTCGCCCACGTCGGCCTGCTGCTGCTCGAAGTCACCCGCCCGGAAGTAGAAAAGCGCCCCGTCATCGAAATCACCCTGGATGCCCCCCAGGCCGAACGCACCCTGGATGCCGGTCGAGAAGCCGATGCGCTCGAGCGGGAATTACCGGCCGACCCGATGCTCGCCGGCCAGCGCGGGCCGGACAGTCCCACCGACACCCTCAAGGAGGACGGTCAGGGCCCGCAGCAGGAAGGCGCCCAGGCGGCAAGCGACACGCCGCGACACGTGTCCACCCAGGACCAGATCGACCAACTCTACGAACAGGTCAACGCCGCCCTGCGCACCGGGTACGCCACCAGCCGCACCCAGGGCGGGCCGGCCGGGCGCTATCTCGCTCGCTGGAAGCGCCAGGTGGAGGCCTACGGCAACCGGCATTACCCCGATGCCCTGGTTCAGCAGAACCTCTCGGGCCAGGTGATACTCGAGGTAACCATCGGCAAGCGGGGCCATGTGCTCAACCTCGCCATTCGCCAGTCCTCGGGCCACCCGATCCTCGACAGCGCTGCGCGCAACCTCCTGCAGGCCGCCGCCCCCTACCCGGCGTTCCCCGAGGATCTGGCCGCCGGGTACGACCGACTGGTAATCACGCGCACCTGGGTGTTCACCAGTGACCGGCGCCTGCGCGACGAAGCAACAAGCCCTTGATTGGCCACCGACAACCCCTTTCTGCGGGCGTTGCGCTCACCGGAAACCACACCTATACTTGCCCGTCGCCCGTTCTCGGCCATGGACCGGAGGACGAGGCAGGCAGCGGCCCGGGCGCGATCCGCGTGATCGCACAACATCCCGGGCGGCCCCAATCGGGCCCGTTCCGCGAGTCGTCATTCGGCGCTTTCACATTCAATTTTGGCGTCTGCTCGGGCAGAGGTGGTGGATAAACATGGCAGTTGAACTCCCGAAAGGTTACAAACCCTCGGAAGACGAGGAATACATGAACCCGATGCAGCTGGAATACTTCCGGCAGAAGCTCATGACCTGGCGCGACCAGCTGATGACCGATTCGGACTCGACCATCAACCACTTGCGTGAGGAGAACTGGCAGGAGCCGGATATCAACGACCGCGCCACGCTGGAATCCGACGCCGCGCTGGAGCTGCGCACCCGCGACCGCTACCGCAAGCTGATCAACAAGATCGACAAGGCGCTCAAGCGCATCAACGACGGCGATTACGGCTTTTGCGAGGAGACCGGTGACGAGATCGGCCTCAAGCGCCTGGAGGCCCGTCCGATCGCCACCCTGACGATCGAGGCCCAGGAACGCCACGAGCGCCTTGAACGCGTCCAGCGCGATGATTGATGCGGGCCGCCGATTCGCGGCGGTTGCCTTGGCCGCCATGCTCGCCTTTGCGGCCTCGCCGGTGGCCGCCGACACCCAGGTGCGGCTGAATACCAGTCACGGCCCCATCCTGGTCGAGCTGTTCGACGAGAAGGCCCCCGCCACGGTCGACAACTTCCTCACCTATGTCCGTGACGGCTTCTACGAAGGCACGATCTTCCATCGGGTGATCCCGGGTTTCGTCGTTCAGGTTGGTGGCTTCACCGCCGAGTTCGAGCGCAAGGCCGTACGCGACCCGATCGAGAACGAGGCCGGCAACGGCCTGAAGAACCGCCGTGGCACGCTGTCGATGGCGCGCACCAACGACCCGCATTCGGCCACCTCGCAGTTCTTCATCAATCTCGCCGACAACGACTTTCTCGATCGTCAAGCCGGCAAGCCCGGCTACGCCGTGTTCGGCCGGGTGATCGAGGGGCTGGACAACGTCGAGGCGATCGCGGCCATCCCGACGGGTGCGGCCGGCCCGTTCCGTCAGGACGTGCCCCGCGAGACCGTGCGGATCGAATCGGCGGACATCGTCGAGCCGGCCGAATAATCGGCGTGCCAAGGCTCCCTCGATCCCGCCGCCAGAGCACGTCGACGGGCGCATGAATCACGAGCGCCCCCAGGTTCGTTTCGTCACCCGCCCCGAAGAGCTCGCCGCGCTGATCGAGGCCATGGGCGCGGCCAGTTACCTGCCGTTGGACACCGAGTTCGTCCGCGAACGCACCTACTTCCCCCAGCTTGCCCTGCTGCAGATCGCGACCACGGACACCGTCTGGCTGGTCGACCCGATCGCCGGGCTAGATCTCACCCCGTTCTGGCAGGCGCTCGTCTCGAGTGACACGCCGGTGGTTCTGCATGCCGGCGACCAGGACCTCGACCTCATCCTCACGGCCGCCGGGCGACTGCCTCCCCAAGTATTCGATACCCAGATCGCCGCCGAACTGCTCGGCATCGGCGGCCAGCTGAGTTACGCGGCACTTACCGAAGCGCTGCTCGGCATCCGCCTGGACAAGGGCGAGACGCGCAGTGACTGGCTCGCCCGCCCGTTGAGCGACACGCAGCTGAACTACGCCGTGCAGGATGTCGCCCAGCTCCACGCCCTCTTCCCGATACTCGAACAACGCCTGCGCGAGGCCGGGCGCCTCGACTGGATGGCCGAGGAGACGACCCGGCAGTGTGATCCGACCCGCTTCACCCCGCCCGACGACCAGCGCTGGCAAAAGATCCGGGGCGTCCAGGCCCTCAACCGCGCCGGATTGGCGGTACTGCAGGTCCTTGCGGGCTGGCGCGAACGACTGGCACGCGAACAGGACCGACCTCGCCGCTGGGTATGGGGCGATCAGGCGATGCTGGACCTGGCCCACGCCATCGCCCGACAGGCAGCCAAGGCCGACGCCCCGCCGGATGCGAAAACCATCAGCGACCAGATCGCTCGGACCCGTTCCCCGCTGGGTCGCGATACCGCCGCCCAGGATGCACTCGGCCAGGCGATCGCCACCGCACTGGCCGGCGCCCCCAACCAATGGCCGCACCTGCCACGCCCGCCGGCGCTGCCACCAGCCCAGCGCGAACTGGTAAAATCCCGCCAGGCGCAGCTGGCCGCCCTCGCCGAGGAGCACGCCATCAGCCCCTCGCGGCTGGCCACCAGCGCCGAACTCAGACAACAGCTGGCCAATCCGGATCGGCCATCAAGGCTCACGCAGGGCTGGCGCGACGCGCTGCTCGCCCCCATCCTGCAGGCACCCGACTGAACCACGACCCGGAGGACCTTCCGCAGATGACCGATAACGAGATCATCAAGCTGATCCAGGCCGAACTACCCGACGCCCGCGTACGCCCGGACGGCGAAGGCTGCAATTTCCGCATCGCCGTGACCAGCAGCGCCTTTGTCGGCAAATCCCTGCTGCAGCAGCACCAACTCCTCAATCGCATCCTCAAGCCGTCACTTGAGTCGGGCGAATTGCATGCCGTCACCTACGACACGCGAACCCCGGACAGCTGATCCGGCCCCGACTGACTCCCCCAAGTGAGTCAGCCCCAAGTGAATAAATTCATTACGCGAGGGAACCTCACATGGCCATCGATTCCAGCAACCGCGATCAGCTCGAGGCCGCCGCCTTCCGCCGACTGGTGGCGCACCTGCAGGACCGCACTGACGTGCAGAACATCGACCTGATGAATCTCGCCGGCTTTTGCCGCAACTGCCTGTCTCGCTGGCTGCGCGAGGAGGCCGAGAAGCAGGGTATCGACCTGGCGGAGGCCGAGGCGCGCGAACACGTCTACGGCATGCCCTACGAGGACTGGAAGGCCCGCTACCAGAAATAGGTTGGGCCCAATGAGAACGCCCGGACCAAGCACGGTCCGGGCGTTTTTGGTGACTCGACGTGCGGCGCGCTTACTTCAGGGCCGGCCACTCGCCATTGTCCAGCGCCTTGGCCGCGCGCTCGCGGTAGTAGCCGACATCGGCGTTCTGGAACGATCGGGTGTCATTGGCCGTGATCACGCGGAACCAGCCGGTGTAGATGGCCAACAGCTCATCGGCACTGTACCCGGAGACCTCGCGTGGATCGCTGCTCTGCTGGGCAAGCTCGCCCAGCTGCTCGTCGAGGAGCTCGTGCAGCCGCACGACAACCGCCGCCAGCGGATCGTCCCGGTGCTCGGGCGTGGTGCCGCCCAGCATGCGCGCGGCCGCCTCGACCGACTCGGGATGCGCCTCGAGCTTTGCGGCGACCGCATCGAGCATCGGGGCGGCCTTCTGCAGGGCGCGAGAGGCCGGCACCGGGAACCCGCGACCCTGCGTCGACTCCATCTGCATCTTGCCGATCCCCATGGCGGCCACCATGCCCGGCAGCCCAACCTCCTCGGCACGACGGATGGCCACGTCGAAACGATCCGGCGTCATGCCCATGCCGCTGCCGAGATACTTGAGGTAGGCGATACTCAAATTCTCGCGCTTGAGGTATAGCTGACTGCCGCGCCGGTAGGTCATCACCTCATCGACCGGCAGGCGCTGCTCGACCACCAGGTCCTCCGGGTCGTCGGAGACAATTTTGGCGCCGGACAGGGCCGTGCCGCCCGACGGGTGGCAGGTACCGCTCAGCGTCTTGCCCTTGCCGGTCT
The DNA here is from genome assembly GCF_044582135.1 of Guyparkeria halopsychrophila. Lineage (NCBI taxonomy): Bacteria > Pseudomonadati > Pseudomonadota > Gammaproteobacteria > Chromatiales > Thioalkalibacteraceae > Guyparkeria > Guyparkeria halopsychrophila. The sequence continues at coordinate 88,883 of NZ_JBDODP010000001.1, forward strand.
GGACCTTGTTGATTCGCAGGGTCAGGGTGCCGTCATCATGCACCTGTTCGACGAAGCCCTCGGCGTAGCCGTCGAGTTCGGGGTTGGGTTCGAACATGGGCACGAACACCTTCTCGCCCACCTCGAAGCCCGCGGCGGAAACCAGATTGGCGGACAGCAACAGCGTCGTGCCGACGGTGACAGCAGCCACACGGGCCACTCGGGCCACTCGGGCCACTCGGGCCATGTGTCGGGTGACCGGTTGGGTGATTCGTTCACGAACCCACCCACCGATAATGGCGGGCACGCTCAGACCAGTCGTCCGCCCCGCTGAAAGGGAGATCCACATTATCGTTACCTCGAAATACCTGTTTTCCAAGCGCGTAGGGCCGCCCCGGGTCACCGAGAGATCAGCGGCATCTTGCCGAGCTCATCCCGCATCGAACCCCGGGGTCATTGCATGAAGGCCAAGATACTCGAACGACTGATCGACGAGCATGGCCCCATCGAGGTGACCGAACAGGGCGGCGAGGTCGAACTGCATTTCGGCAACCAGACCGCGCAGTCGGCCTGGCGACCGGAGCAGCCGGAGCAGCTCTGCTTCGCCTATTACCGGGCCATGATGCTACCCGTCGCACTGCACCCGCGCCCCGCCCGAATCGGGCTATTGGGGTTTGGCGGCGGCGTTCTGGCGAAGTTTCTTCTCGAACATACCGAGTCTAGCATCCACGCCGTCGATCTGCGCCCCGCCCTCGGGCCCGTTGCGGCGCGCCATTTCGGACTCGACCTCGATCACCCTCGGTTAAAACTGCAGTTCGCCGATCTCAGCGCGCCTGACTGGGAGCCACCGGCGGCACTGGACCTGGTCCTGATCGACCTGTTCGACCGGGACGGCATGATCCACCTGCCGAATGAAACTGTCGCGCGGCTCGCCGAGGCAGTGGCCCCCGGTGGCATGATCTGCCTCAACCTGTGGCGCAACCACATGCCGGCGGTGGTCGAGGCCCACCGGCAACTCTCGGCGCATTTCCACCCGGATGCGCTGGTCGCCCACGTGCCCGACCGCCTCAACACCGTGATGACCTATCGGCGGGATGCCTGGTGCCCCGAGGACCTGGAGAACGGCTTGCGGCGACTCACCCGGGAAAGCCCGCCACTGCGACGCGCCCAGGGGCAGGCATGGCAATGGCTGCAACCGCTCCGCGGTCAGCGCCGGTAGCCGACCGCTGGCGGCCTGCCATGAACGCAACGAGAGGAATGACCCGGCCAACACTTGCTCGGGGATCAGACGAAGAAAGGCCCGCCATGGAAGGCGGGCCTTTCGGGATGTGGCGCAGCGGACGGGACTCGAACCCGCGACCCCCGGCGTGACAGGCCGGTATTCTAACCAACTGAACTACCGCTGCTTATAGAGATGATGGTGGGTGGTGAGAGGCTCGAACTCCCGACCTAAGCCTTGTAAGGGCTCCGCTCTACCAACTGAGCTAACCACCCGATGGAGCGGGAAACCGGATTCGAACCGGCGACCCCAACCTTGGCAAGGTTGTGCTCTACCAGCTGAGCTATTCCCGCGCATCTCTCGCGACCGATCGCTCGACCGCGTTTGCTAGAGCGCGCATTATACAAACCCGGATTCGTGACGCAACCCCTTGGGGACGCGGATGACGAAAAAAATTCAGCGGCTCACTCGCCGGACCAGCCATCTCGTTGATATCAGTCGACAAAGTCGCCCCCGACGGCATCGTGCTTGTGGCGAAACCGGTTTGCATCAACCCGGCAGGCGCTCCCCACCGCTGGATGGCGTACCCGCCCCTTCCCGGCCCGTGGGCCGATCGGCATCGGCGGACGGCTCATACAAGCCGATCAGGATCCAGCCCGGCCCCGGCCGCTGGCTCAGCTCATCACTCAACGGACGCAGGGCGCCGTTGGGGGTGATGCCGAACAGCAGCTCGCCGCGCCCCTCGTAATGGGCGAGGTATTCGCTGTAGCCAAAGCTCTCGGTCAGGCGGGTGCTGAACAGCTCGGCGCCGGCCTCCACCAGGCGGAACAGATGCCCCAGCGACACGTCCTCGCGGAACAGGCCACGGGCGTTGAACTGAGTGGTGATCCGCTGGTTGTCCGAACCGGCCACCTCCTGCGGGGTCTGCAGCACGAACACGTTCGACTGGCCGAACTCGTGGCGATAGCGCACCGCCGCGAGGTTGTTGACCTCCGATTGCGCGGACATGGCGAACATCTGACCGATGCCGACCAGGTCCAGCTTGCGGTCGGCCGCCTCGGAGACGGGGTTGCCGTAATAGGTTTCCAGCCCGTCCATGCGTGCCTGGCGGATCTCGCTGTAGTTGCCATCGGCCATCACCACCCGAAACCCATGTTTTTTCAGCACCTTGGCGATCTCGCGAGTGACACGATTCGCACCAACGATCAGCACGCCATGATCCTCGGGTAGCGCGATATCCAGGGCCCTGGCCAGCGGACGGGCGGTCAACGAGGCCAGCACCACGGTGCCGACGATGATGATGAAGGTCAGTGGCACGATCACCTCGGCGCCCTCGAGCCCCTGCTCGACCAGCTTGAGCGCGAACAGACCCGACACGGCCGCGGCGACGATACCCCGCGGCCCGATCCAGGCAATCATGGTTTTCTCGCGCCAGTTCAGCCCGCTGCCGATCGCCGACAACCAGACCTTCAAGGGCTGGGCGACAAACACAATCGCCGCGAGCACCAGCAGCGCCCCGAAGCCCACCTGGCTCAGGGTGGCCGGATCGATACGGGCCGCGAGCAGGATGAACAACCCGGAGATGAACAGGATGCTCAGGGTTTCCTTGAAGTGCAGGATGTCGTCGAGCGGCACACCGCGCATGTTGGCCAGCCAGATACCCATCACGGTCACCGCCAGCAAGCCGGATTCCTCAGCGAGTACGTTGGAGGCGGTGAAAACGGCCAGCACTGCGGCCAGCACCGTCACGTTGATCAGGTAGTCCGGCAGGGCATGGCGCACCAGCACCTGGCCGAGCAACCAGCCGCCGGCGACCCCCAGCACGATACCCAGCCCGACCAGCTCGAGGAACGGCAGCACCACGCCCTCGAGCCCCGCCGCCCCAGTCTGCGACTGGGTGACGATGAACTCGTAGACAAGCACGGCCAGCAGGGCACCGATCGGATCGATGATGATCGCCTCCCAGCGCAGGATCTTGCTGACCCGCGGGGTGGGGCGGACGATGCGCAGCAGGGGCGCGATCACCGTCGGGCCCGTCACGACCACCAGCGCCCCGAACAGGAAGGCGATCGGCCAGTCCAGTCCGACAAACCAGTGCGCCGCGGTAGCCGCCACCCCCCAGGAAATTACCGCCCCCAGCGAGACCATGCGGACGATGGTCGACGAGACCCCCTGTATCTCCCGAAAGCGCAGGGTCAGGCTGCCTTCGAACAGGATCACGCCGACGGCGAGCGACACGATCGGGAAGAGCAGGTCACCGAACAGCTCGTCGGGGTTGAGCAGGCCAAAGGCCGGTCCGAGCGTGATGCCGATCAGCAACAGGAACAGGATCGCCGGCACCTTCACTCGCCAGGCGAGCCACTGAGCGGCGATACCCAGCACCACGATGGCGGTCAGGGAAAGAAGAATCGTGTCGTGCATCAAGAGGCTCGTTGGGGATCAGCGGGCATGATAGACGGTTATCGCCCGCGCCGGCGAATCCGGCGTCGGTGATCGCGAGCGCCGGTCCGACATCCCCCTTTCCCGCCAGCCATCCTCGCAACCGCCCGTAGGCGCGCCCGGCACCGGCACAAAAAAACCCGGGGCGGCCCCGGGTTGATCACAATGACATCGATCCGTGGCGCCCCGGTCGGGACGCCCGGTCGACGCGGCTGGCTTACGGATGAATGTAGGCCCAACCTTCCATCTGCTGATCGGCGAGGTAGGCAACGCCTGACGGCACGATGTCCGATTCGTCGGTGTAGTAGAGATCGCTCACCTCGAGGCCCTTGCCGCGCAGGGTGTTCGCACAGACCTTGAAATCAACACCGTTGGCCTTGAGGTTGTCGATGGCCGCGGCGAGCTGCGGATCCTGGCGTGCCTCGGTCATCATCTTGATGCCGCCACCATGTACCACGATCTCGATCGCGGTCTCCGGACCAGAGGGCGAATTGACGTGGTTGGTCGCGTTGCGCAGCCCCGCCTTGATGGTGTTCATGTCGGACTTGTTGAAGTGATAGACCACTTGCTTGGTCTTCTCGGTATCGGCCGCCAGGGCCACATTGGATTGCAGCATCAGCGGGGCGGCGAGGACCAGTGCCAGCATCGCGAACAGTTTCTTCATAAGTCTTTCTCCTCAACGGGTTTGAAACAACGCGATCAGCGTATGCCCGCAATGCCCGAGTACGGAAGTCGAATATTTTTATTCCGTGAGCACATCCATGAATCAAAGCAGTTGCGAATATTCGCAACTCGTTTCTTAAGAAAACAGACAGATACGGACCACCACATCCAAACTGCCCGCCCCGGAAAGGAAAAGGCCCGTCGCGGGACGGGCCTTTAGAGACAGGAGAAGAATGCCGGCTCAGGCGTCGTTGTTGCCCTGAGTGACGATGCCCCGGCTGCGCGAGAAGTCCAGCATGCGCTGGATCGATTCGACCGCCTTGGCCCGAATCGCGGGGTCGACCGTGATCTCGTGGTCCTGCGGGTGCTTGAGCGCATCACGCACGCTCACCAGGCCGTTCATGGCCATCCACGGGCAGTGCGCGCAGGAGACGCAGGTCGCCGAGCGTCCGCCGGTGGGCGCCTCGATCAGCGTCTTGCCCGGCGCGGCCTCGGCCATCTTGTGGAAGATGCCGCGGTCGGTGGCCACGATCAGGGTCTCGTTGGGCAGTTCGGTCGCCGCCTTGATCAGTTGCGAGGTCGAACCGACCCGATCGGCCATGTCGACCACCGCCTCGGGCGATTCCGGGTGGACCAGGATGGCGGCCTCCGGGTGCTTTTCCTTGAGCTCGGCCAGCGCGTCGGCACGGAATTCGTCGTGGACCACGCAGGAGCCTTCCCACAACAGCATGTCCGCGCCGGTCTTGTCGCGGATGTAGCGCCCCAGGTGTTTGTCCGGCGCCCACAGGATCTTCTCGCCACGCTCTTTCAGGTGCGTGACGATCTCCAGGGCGTTCGAGCTGGTCACTACCCAGTCGGCACGCGCCTTCACCTCGGCCGAGGTGTTGGCGTAGACCACCACCGTGCGGTCGGGATGCGCATCACAGAACGCGGTGAACTCCTCGGGGGGGCAGCCCAGATCCAGCGAGCACTCGGCGTGCAGCTCGGGCATCAGCACGCGCTTTTCGGGACTCAGGATCTTGGCCGTCTCGCCCATGAAGCGCACCCCGCAAACCACCAGCGTCTGCGCCTCGTGCTCTGCGCCGAACGCGGCCATGTCGAGCGAGTCGGACACCCGGCCACCGGTCTCGTCGGCCAGGATCTGCAGGTCCTCGTCGACGTAGTAGTGGACCACCAGCACGGCGTTCTGCTCGGCCAGCAGTTCCTTGATCTCGGCACGCAGGGTCTCGCGTTCCTCGGCGGTCACTGCTGCTGCCGGCTTGGAGGCTAGCGCGATGCGGGCGATCTCGGGCTCGAGGGCGACGGGTATCTCGCGCGCGGCGCGATCGGATTGGGCATTCGCGGTCATACGGCCTCCCGGGAAGGACGGCACACCGGGGAGACCCGGCGGCCAAAGAAAAAGGCGGTGTCGCCCATGAGTATGGACGACACCGCCGATTGCAAGCGCGATGGGATCAGCCCTTGTCTTCCTTGTTTTCCTTGGGCGGCAGACGCACGCGAATCGACAGGTCGCGCAGGGCGGCCGGGTCGATCTCGCCCGGGGCGTCGGTCAGCAGGCAGGCCGCCGACTGGGTCTTGGGGAAGGCGATCACGTCGCGGATGGAGGTCGCCCCGCTCATCAGCATGACGATGCGGTCGAGACCGAAGGCCACGCCGGCCATCGGCGGCGCGCCGTACTTGAGGGCATCGAGCAGGAAGCCGAACTTGTCCTGCGCCTCGGCCTCGTCGATGCCGAGCTGCGCGAACACCCGCTGCTGCAGCGCCGGGTCGTGGATACGCACCGAGCCGCCGCCCAGCTCGTAGCCGTTGAGCACGAAATCGTAGGCCCGCGAGCGGACGTTCTCCGGGTCGGACTCGAGCTTGTCGATATCGTCCGGGTGCGGTGCGGTGAATGGGTGGTGCAAGGCGTAGTTGCGGCCGTCCTTCTCGTCGAACTCGAACATCGGGAAGTCGACCACCCAAAGCGCCTTGTAGCCGTGCTCGACCATCTCGAGGTCGTGGCCGAGGCGCACCCGCAGCGCGCCCAGTGCCTCGTTGACGATCTTGGTCTTGTCGGCGCCGAAGAAGATCAGGTCGCCGTCGGCCGCGCCGGTGCGCTCCATGATGCCGGCGATCGCCTCGTCGGTGAGGAACTTCAGGATCGGAGACTGCAGACCCTCGCGCCCGGCGGCCGCGTCGTTGACCTTGATGTAGGCCAGGCCCTTGGCGCCAAAGATCGAGACATACTTGGTGTAGTCGTCGATCTGGCTGCGCGGCATCTTGCCGCCAGCAGGCACGTGCAGTGCGGCGACACGGCCGCGCGGGTCTTTGGCCGGGCCGGAGAAGACCTTGAAGTCGACGTCCTTGACCAGATCGGCCACGTCGACCAGTTCCAGCGGGATGCGCAGGTCCGGCTTGTCCGAGCCGAAACGACGCATGGCCTCGTGCCAGGTCAGCCGCGGCAGCGGGTCCGGCAGGGCCACCTCAACCGCCTCGATGAACAGGTGACGCATCATATCCTCGATCAGGTCCATGACGGTATCCTCGTCGGCGAAGCTCATCTCCAGGTCGAGCTGGGTGAACTCCGGCTGACGATCGGCACGCAGATCCTCGTCGCGGAAGCATTTGACGATCTGGTAGTAGCGTTCAACACCCGAGACCATCAGTAGCTGCTTGAACAGCTGCGGCGACTGCGGCAGGGCGAAGAATTCGCCCGGATGGGTACGCGAGGGCACCAGGTAGTCGCGCGCGCCTTCCGGGGTAGCCTTGGTGAGCACCGGGGTCTCCACGTCAATGAAGCCGGCCTCGTCGAGGTAACGGCGCATGGCGCTGGTCACGCGGTGACGCAGGCGCAGGCGATCGAGCATTTCCGGGCGACGCAGGTCGAGGTAGCGGTAGCGCAGCCGCACGTCCTCGGAAACCCGCTCGTCGTCGAGCTGGAACGGCAGCGGCTCGGCGCGGTTGAGCACGGTCAGGGTGAGACCAAGCACCTCGATCTGGCCCGAGCGGATATTGGCGTTTTCGGTGCCCTCGGGGCGGTTGCGTACCCGGCCGCGCACCTGGATGACGAACTCGTTGCGCAACATCTCGGCGAGGCCGAACATGTCCGGGTCGTCCGGATCGAAGACCACCTGCACCAGACCATCCCGGTCGCGAAGGTCGACGAAGATCACGCCGCCGTGGTCACGGCGCCGGTTGACCCAGCCGACCAGCTCGATTTCCTGGTCGAGTAGCGCCTGGTCGACTTGTCCGCAGGTATGTGTCCGCATCGGCATCGTCATCAAATCCGTCTTGGTGAAAGCCCGCTATGGTAGCCCGAGCGCGTTGATTTTTCGAGCGCTCGCGGCCGGCTCAACCCTCGTCGCGCGAATCCGTCCGGCCAAGGTACGGTTCAGGTGGCGCGGTATCGAGCACACGCCCCTTGGCATCGCGACGCGGCGGCAGAACCACGCCCAACGACACCACCATGCGAAAGCCCTCCTCGACGGTCATGTTCAGCTCGACCAACTCCGAGCGGGGCACCATGACCACGAACCCGGAGGTGGGGTTGGGCGCGGTAGGCACGAACAACGTCACTAGGTGAGCCTCGATACGATCCTGCACCTCGCCGATCGGCTCACCGGAGACGAATGCGATCGACCAGGCATTACGGCGCGGGTATTCGACCAGCACTACCTCGCGAAACGAGCGTGAGTCCTGCGAGACGAAGGTCTCGACCACCTGCTTGACCGCCGAGTAGATGTTGCGCACCAACGGAATACGGTTGAGCAGTCGCTCCCAGGCGTGGATCAGGCTGCGCCCCAGTATGTTGGCCACCAGCGCCCCGGTGAGCAGCACAATCACCACGGCGAAGAACGCTCCCATCCCCGGAAGCTCGAAGCCGATCAGGGCTTCCGGGCGGTACGCCGGGGGCAGCAGCACGATGCTCTTGTCCATGAAGGAGATCAGGGCGTTGACCACCCAGAAGGTGACCGCCAGCGGCGCCCAGACCAGAATGCCGGCGATCAACCAGCGGCGCAGGGTGGCAAAGCGCCTGACCTTGCCCGGCTTGTCGTCCTCCGGCATGGGCGGTTGCTCGCTCATGCCCCCCCCGCGGGGAGCAACGGTCGCAGCCACGAGGCGATGGCCGCCAGCAATGCCAGGGCGGCCAGCAATGTGAACAGCTGGCGCAGCCGCTGATACGACCAACCCACTGGCAGATTATCCAGCCAGTGGCGATCGATCTGCCAGGAAACCACCAGCAGCAAGAACAGCAACGAGAGCGACAACACCGCCCAGGGCAACATCGCCGCCACCCAGGCCGCCAGCACCAGCAGCGCCCCCCAGGCCAAGCGATGACGCGCGTCGCCGACCAGCAGGGCGCGCTCGGCCGGCGTGGTCGCCAGGACCACGCCCCAGTGAATCGCGCCCAGAAAGCCGAGCATGACCGCCGCGTAGGCGGACAGGGCATCGAGCGCATGGGCCGACCAGCCGGGGCTGCCCAGCCACGCCAGCACCGCGAGCCCCCAGAACGGCAGCAGCAGAGCAAACGCGAGCAGGTAGGCGGTGGTACGCATTCCGATCTCCTTGGCCCCCAGGGCCGTGCTTACGCCGGGCGGCGCGATGAACCTGATGTCATTCTAGGCCAAGGCCTCGCCGTAGCAATCATCCAGACCGGACAGTCGTCCAGAAACGACATCGCCCGGGAAGACCCGGGCGATGGTTGGCGATCAGGCGTGATCGGCATCAGCCGGTGTTGAACTTGCTCACCTGCCGCGAGAGTTCATGGGCATAGCGCGCCACCGATTCGCCCGCATCGGCGGTTTCCTGAGCGGCCTGGGCGTTGTCGCTGGTCGTCTCGCTCATGTGCTCGATGCTGGTCTTCATCTCGCCGGACACCGCGGTCTGCTCTTCGGCCGCCGCCGCGATGCGCGTGCTCATGTCCTCGAGTCGCTCGAAGGCCGAGGCGATCTCGTTGAGCATGCGATCGGCCTGGGTGACCGCCTCGAGGCTCTTGTTGCTCACCTCGCGGCCGCTGGTCATCGCCTCGACCGCCTCGCCGGCCCCCTCGCGCAGTCGGGCAATGATGTCGGTGATCTCGCGGGTCGAATCCTGGGTGCGGTTGGCCAGCGAGCGCACTTCCTCGGCAACCACCGCAAAGCCGCGACCCTGCTCACCGGCACGCGCCGCCTCGATGGCCGCGTTCAATGCCAGCAGGTTGGTCTGCTCGGCGATCGAGCCGATGACATCCAGCACCTTGCCGATCGACTGCGACTGCTCGGAGAGATTGGCGACGATGCCCTCGGCGCGGGTGAGCACCTCGTCGAGTTCCTCGGCGTTGCGCGCGCTGCCGTTGACCTGCCCCAGACCGTCATGCAGCTGGCGATTGGCCTGCTGGACGGCCGAACTGGCCTCCTCGGCACCGCGGGCCACCTCTTCGGCCGCCTCCAGGGTCTGGCCCATGCCGGTCATCAGGGAGTCGATGGCCGCCTCTTCGCGCTTGGCCCCTTCCCGACCGCGCCGCGAGGCACGCTCGAGGCTTTCGGAGGCATCCGACATGGCCGACGACGAGCGAGCCACCTCGCGCACCAGGTTCTGCGCGGTGTCGGCGAAGGTATTGAAGGCCGCACCCACCTGGGCGATCTCGTCGTTGCCCTCGGCCGGCAGCCGCTGGGTCAGGTCACCATCCCCTTCGGCGATGTCGCGCATGCGGCCGGCGATGTGCTGCAACGGCCGGGAAATGGTCAGCACCGACAACCAGGCCAGCAGGCCGACCACGAGCATCCCCGCGACCACCGAGCCGATCTGCCAGTTGCTGGTCGACTCCAGCGCCGCCATCAGGCTCTTGGAGCGCTCGGCGATCTCGCCCCGCTCGCGCTCGACGATCGACTCGACGCTTCCCTCGATCTCCTTGAACACCGGCGTCAATTCGGTCCGGACCAGGTAGGCATCCATGCGCCATTTCTCGGAGGCATGGATGTCGAAGGCGCGGTTGGCCGCCTCGATGAACTGCGGCAATTTCTCGTTGAGCTGCTCGACGCCGTCGAGCTGCTCGAAGGTGAGCAGATAGTCGTACTCGTCGGCGATCTTCTGCGAGCGCTCGAGGGCCTGGTTGGCGTAGAGGTTGAAGTTCTCGCGCAGGGCCGGGGAGCGGAAGGAGATAAAGCCGCGCAGGCCGGCTACCACATTGCCCCAGTCACTTTGCAGACGCGCCAGATCCATCACCAGCCGGCGACGGGAGTAGCGACTGGCATCGGCGTTCTCCTCGGCGTTGAGCAGTTGGCCGAGCAGGCCCGAGATCTCGCGCTGCAACGGGTTGGCATGCACGTTGGCGTACTGCATGCCCGGGTTGTTGGCCGCCTCGTCGCCGGAAATGGCGATGATCTTTTCGGCAGTCGCGGTGAATCGGTCAAGCTGCTCGTCGAGCTTGCCGCCGGCGTTGTCGCGGTAGCGTGCCAGCTCGGTCCGCGCCGCCTCGACCTTTTCCAGCGCATCGCGGAAACGGGCCAGGTCCTCGTCACGCTGGCTCTGCAGGTAAAAACCCAGCGCACCGACCCCCCGCTCGACCTGGATGCGGATCGTGTCGGCGGCAAAGGCCGCGGGCTGACCGCGCTCGACCACTTCCTCGACTTCGTGGGCCACCTTGCTCATGTTCACCATGGTGAGCACGGCAATCGCGACCATCAGCGCCAGTATCAGCGCGAACCCGAGCAGGTTCTTCTGCGACAAACTAAAACGATTCAACCAACCTAGCATCTGCTCCTCCTGCCCTCATTCCTATATCAGGACGGGCTGATTCCCGCGCGATTATTGTGGGTAAGCATTGTTATCGACCCGCGCGACAAAAACTTGATGCCTCACACGTCTTTTTCGCGCCCCCGCTGCGTTGGCCAGCGCCAACATCCCGTCAGCTGCCGACCGCGCTCATCAGGAACGCCACGAACCCGGCCACGGCAAGCAGGATCAATGCCACTCCCAGCCATTCCTCGCGCGAGCCCTTGCGGCTGGCCGCCATCATCGGCTTGATCCGCGGCAGCAGGAAGAGCAGGACCGCGCCCAGCAGCACGGCCATACCGATCTTCATCCAGAGGTCCATCACGTCACTCCTTTTGGCCCAAACAAGTGGGCCCACATTCAGGTGATCACATACAAGAAGACCCCTTGCACGAGGCAAGGGGTCCGGTGTGCTGACGCCCGCCACCCGGCCTGACGAGCAGGTCGGGCAGCCGCGCCCCTCGCATCAGTCGTTCTGGTTCATCCCCAGGAGACTGAGCAGGTGCACGAACAGGTTGAAGATATTCAGGTACAGGCTGACGGTCAGAAGCAGGTAGTTGTCCTCGCCACCGTTCACCATCCGGCCGGTGTCGTAGAGGATAAACCCGCTCATCAGGAGCACGACCGCCGCCGAGATCGCCATGGATAGCGCCGGGATCTCGAGGAAGATGTTGCCCAGCATGGCGGCGATTACCACCACCAGGCCGACGACCAGGAACCCCCCCATGAAGGAGAAGTCACGGCGCGAAACCAAGGCATAGCCCGACAGGCCAAGGAAGATCGCGCCGGTGCCGCCCAGCGCGGTCATGACGATCTGCCCGCCGTTGGGCAAGGCCAGGTAGTGGCTCAGCATCGGGCCCAACCCGAAACCCAACAGGCCGGTGATGGCGAAGACCACCGCCAGACCCATGCCGGAGTTTGCAGTGCGCGGCAGCACGAACCAGATCAGTGCCAACGCGCCACCCAGGGTGAGCAGCGATGTCCAGCCGGGCACGCCGGCCAACAGGGACACCGTCGCCATCAGCGCCGAGAACAACAGCGTCAGCGACAACATCATGTAGGTGTTGCGAATGACCTTGTAGGTCTCGAGTTGGGAGACCCCCGTCTGAACGGTGGCCCGATTCTCGAATGCCATGCAACCTCACCTCGTCTCTGGTATTCATGTGATTCGGAGTTGACCCCGGAGTATAAGCGCTGTGAACTCAGGCGCAATCGTCCGACCGACCTGAATCCAAGGAGCACCCTCGTGTCCGACCTCGCCACCCCACCCCGTCGCGTCCTGATCACCGGCTGCTCGTCCGGTATCGGCCGACGCGCCGCCGAAATGCTCGCCGAGCGAGGCCATCTCGTGGTCGCCAGCCTGCGCAATCCCGACGACGTGGCCGAGTGGCCGCACGCCCATATCCCGGCCGTTGCCCTGGACCTGAATGACTCGGCCTCAATCCACGCGGGGCTGACAGCGGCGGTCGAGGCGGCCGGCGGGCCGATCGAGGCGCTGTTCAACAACGGCGCCTACGGTCAGCCGGGCGCCGTCGAGGATCTGACACGCGACACCCTGCGCGCGCAACTCGAGACCAACCTGCTCGGCACGGTGGAATTGACCAACCTGGTTATCCCGTCGATGCGGGCGGCCGGGTTCGGTCGGATCGTGCAGAACAGCTCCGTGCTGGGGGTCAGCGCCCTGGCGTTTCGCGGCGCGTACGTCGCCTCGAAGTTCGCGCTCGAGGGCATCAGCGACACCCTGCGCCTGGAACTGACCGGCAGCGGCATCGACGTCTCCCTGATCGAGCCCGGCCCGATCACATCCGGTTTTCGCGCCAACGCGCAACGGGCCTTCGAGGCCAATATCGACTGGCAACACTCGGTCCACCACGAGGCCTACGAACGTCAGCTCGCACGGCTGAAAACAGCCGGTCCCGCCGCGCCGTTCACCCTACCGCCGGAGGCCGTGGTCCGCCGCGTGATCCACGCGATCGAATCGCGCCGGCCGAAGGCGCGCTACCCGGTGACGGTGCCGACCTACCTGTTCGCCGTGCTCAAGCGCCTGCTGACCACGCGGGCCATGGACCGGGTGCTGATGCGCGCCTCGGGTGGCGGCAAGCGCTGATGAGCGCCCTCGACTCGCCGATCGCCCAGCTCTACGTCCTGATCGAGTGGACGATCCGCCTGGCCGCGCTGTTCATCGTGCCGCTGCGCCGACCACCGGCCGCCGCCACCGCCTGGCTGCTGTTGCTGTTCTTCCTGCCGATCGTCGGGCTGGTGATGTACCTGCTGGTAGGCCGGCCGCGCATTTCCCGTGATCGCGCCGAGAAGATCGCTCATTTGACGCAAACCCTGCGCCCGATCACCGACCGGCTGGCACAAGCGGAACCCCAGGGCAGCGGCAACCTGCCGGCGCGCTTCGCCGCGGTCGACCAGATGGTGCGTCGCTGGCGCCAGTTTCCGCTGTTCGACGGCAACCGCATCGGCCTGATTGATTCGATGGACGCCTTCGCCGCCGAACTGGTGCGCGAGATCGACGCAGCCCGGGACCATGTGCATCTGACCTTCTACATTGCCGCAATCGACCGAGCCACCCGGCCGATATTCGATGCCATGGAACGGGCGGCGGCACGAGGCGTGACCGTCCGGCTGATCGTCGACGACTTCGGCTCCAAGGAAGACATGCGCGGCCTGCGGCGACTCGGGCGACGAGGCATCGCGGTCGGTCGGGCCTTCCCACGCTCCAAGCTGCCACGCAAATCGGCACGTTTCGATCTGCGTAACCACCGCAAGCTGGTGGTGATCGACGGGCAGGTCGGTTACGCCGGCTCGATGAATCTGGTGCACCCGGAATTCGGCCGCGGGCAGTGCTACGAGGACCTGATGTTGCGCATCGAGGGGCCGGTGGTGCTGGAGTTGCAGGCTATCTTTGCCGGCGACTGGTACCTGGAAACTGGCCTGCTGCTGGAGACGGAGCAATATTTCCCGGCACCGATCACCGCGGGGCACGAGTCCTGCGTCGGCCTGCCCAGTGGTCCCGAATACCCCGAGCCACTGCTCCAGCGCCTGTTGCTGGGCCTCCTGCATGCCGCCACCGAACGTGTCGAGATCGTCACGCCGTATTTCGTCCCCGATGAATCGACGCTGGACGCGCTCAAGGCCGCCGCTCATCGGGGCGTACATTGCGAACTGATCCTGCCCGAATCGCTCGACCACCCGCTGGTGCAACTGGCGCAGGAATCCTACTTCGACGAACTGCTGGAGGCCGGGGTGATCATCCGGCGCCATCCGACCCGGCTGCTGCACAGCAAGATCACGCTCTGTGATGGCCGGCTCTCGCTGGTCGGCAGCGCCAACCTGGATGTGCGCTCCTCATTGATCAATGCCGAATTCGGCCTGCTGTTCTACTCCAGCGAAACCGCGGCCCGGCTGGCCGACCAAATCGAAACCTATCGACGCGTCTGTCCGCTACTGACCCGCGAGCAGTGGGACGAACGTGGCCGCGGCCGCATGCTCGCCCAGAACCTTGCCCGCCTGACCTCGCCGCTGCTCTAGGCGCCCCACGAAAACGGCGCCCGAAGGCGCCGTTCAATCCAGTCCGTTGACGGGTTTCTCAGCGGCCGGTCGCCCGTTGATCAAGGGCGACCAGCATTCGGTCCTGCGCCCGCAACTCCTTTGCCAGCTCACGCGCGGCAAGCAGATCCTTCTCGTTCATCTCACCGAGGAACGATCTCATCAGCTCGTCGGCCGCCCGGTGACCGCTTTCCACCAGCGGGCTGAGCAGGCCATAGGCCGCGACGTAGTCCGGCTTGTTCAGACCCAAACCGTGGGCGTACATCATGCCGAGGTTGTAGCGGGCCACGGTATGCCCCTGAGCGGCGGCTTCGCCATACCAGTGCAGGGCCTTCTCGTAGCTCGGCTCGATACCCTTTTCACCCAGGTAGAGGGCGGCCAGATTGCTCTGGGCGCGCGCATAACCCTCCTCGGCGGCCCGCGTGAACCAGTCGATCGCCTCGGCACGATCACGTTCGACACCCTGACCCTCGAAGTACATGGTGCCGACTGCCAGCTGACTCGGGGCGAAACCGGCTTCGGCCGCCGCGCGGTACCAGCGCAGGCCTTGCTCGTAGTCCTTCTCGACCATCTTGCCGTTGGAATACATATGGCCCAGAACGTACTGGGCAAAGATATCGCCCTTCTCGGCCTTGGGCAGCCAATGCTCGACGCCGCCGTCCTCGTAGAGATCCTGCGCGACGGCCGCCGGCACGTCGGCCGCCTGGACCGCCAGCGGTAGAGCCAACCCGCCGGCCGCCAGCGAGAATGCCAGCGCACGCGCCAACCGGCCGGCGCCAAATGTATTACTGCGTTCCATGATCCCTGCCCTCGTTCTGCTCCGATTCGGATACGAAAGGTCTGCACAAATCGGAGCAGACCCTTCCTTACAAGCATGACCCCGAATCGAAGGAAATACAATCACAAGATGTCACCCCGAGTGGCTGATTTGGAAGGAAAACATCACGCCGAATGCATATCCGAGCATCAGCACATCGTGATGCTTACCCCGCCACGCGGTTTCAGCGCCCAATGACCAGCTGGAAGGCGAGCATCGCCATGAAGGACAACACGACCACCAGGCCAATGTTGCCGGGCGAAAGGCGCTGGTTGGCGTCCGGCAGCAATTCCGCGAACACCATCCAGATCATCGCCCCGGCAGCCAGTCCCAGCCCGATCGGCAGAAAAGGCTCGAAGGCGCTCACGAACAGGTAGGCCGGGATGGCCATCAGCGGTTGCGGCAGGCTGGAGAAGATCGCCCAGCCGGCCGCCTGCCAGACGGGCACACCGCGCGGCACCAGCACCAGGGCAATGGCCAGCCCCTCCGGTATGTTGTGCACGGCAATCGCCGCCGTGATGAACACGCCCAGCTCCTCGCCCCCGCCGAAAGACACGCCGACCCCCACCCCTTCGGCGAAGGAATGAATGGTCATCACCCCGACGATCATCAGGGCCTTTTTCGCATCCGCTCCCTGCAAATCGCTGACACCAGGGGTGTTGTGCCGATCCATCCACCGGTCGGCGAGCACGACCAGCAGCAACCCGGAGGCGATCCCCAGCAGCACGCGCCATCCGCCAATTGCGCCACCCTCAGCGATCAGGCTGTGACTGGCAGCCAGCATCAAACCCGCCGCCAGGGCGGCACCCACGGCAAGCCAGCGGTCGTCCACCCGCCGGGCGAACGCCAGCGGGATGGCACCCAGCCCGGTGGTCAGCGCCGTGATCAGCGCCGCTATAAAGACGGTCAGCAGGCTGACTTCGAGAGCCATAAACATATCCTGATATCCGAATGCATAGTGATCCTAGACCGTCACCAGCAGGAAAACCATGCGGCGCCTCAGCCCACCGACGGCCAGCCGAGGTCAAGCTCGCCCAAAGGCACCCCGTGACGGGCCTGGAGCCCCGAACACGTCACGCCCAGCAACCGGATCGGCCGGCGACCGGCCTCGGTGTCATCGAACAGGCCTGGTAAGGCGCCGAGCAATTCCTCGGCCGACGACAGCGGCCGCGTGAAGGTGCGCCGCCGTGTGATCTGGACGAAATCCGCGTATTTCAGCTTCAGCGTGACCGTACGCGCGGCAAGCTCGCGAGCTGCCAGATCACGTGCGACCCGCTCGACCAGCGGCGGCAGGGCCGCCTCGACCTCGTCGCGGGAGGTCAGATCGCTTGCGTAGGTGGTTTCATGCCCCAACGACTTGCGCTCACGTCGGCTCTGCACGGGACGGTCGTCGACGCCGCGGGCAATCTGGTAGTAGTGCCGCCCCGCCTTGCCGAACCACTCGACCAGTTCATGCAGTTCGTGAGTGCGCAAGTCGCCGCCAGTGTGAATGCCATGCGCCTTCATGCGTCGCTCGGTGGCCGGCCCCACACCGTGAAAATCGCCCACCGGCAGCGTCTCGATGAACGCCGGCGCGGCCTCGGGATCGATCAGGTAGAGGCCATCGGGCTTGTCCACATCCGAGGCGAGCTTGGCGAGAAACTTGTTGTAGGAAACCCCGGCCGAGGCGACCAGCCCGGTCGTCTCGTGGATTGCCGCCTTGATCTCGCGCGCCATCAGGGTGGCCGAACCACGACAGGCAGAGCCGTCGGTGACATCGAGATACGCCTCGTCCAGGGACAGGGGTTCGATCCAGTCGGTGTAACGGCGAAATACCGCATGGATCTGGCGGGACACCGCGCGGTAGACATCGAAGCGGGGGCGCAGAAAAACGAGATCGGGACAGGCACGGGCCGCACGGGCCGCCGGCATCGCCGAATGAATGCCGAACCGCCGGGCCTCGTAGCTCGCCGCGGCGACCACGCCTCGCCCAGCCGGGTCGCCACCGACCACCACCGGCCGACCACGCAGTTCGGGCCGATCACGCTGCTCGACCGAGGCGTAGAAGGCGTCCATGTCGACGTGAATGATCTTGCGCATGCCCGCCTCGGGCCTCACTCGGCCAACCTGGCCCGGTTGCGGCCCGCCGCCTTGGCGCGATACATCGCCCGATCGGCCGCCCGCACCAGGTCATCACTACTGGCCGCATGGTCCGAGTAAATGGCCACGCCAATACTCGCGGACACGGACACGGTTTGCCCCCCGACTTGTAACGGCTCGGCCAACGACCGACAAAGCGTACGAGCGACTGCCAGCGCCTCCTCGCCACCGGCGGGGGCGTCGAGGAGGGCAATGAACTCGTCTCCGCCCAGCCGCCCCACCAGGTCGGACTCGCGCAAGCCACCCACCAGCCGCTTGGCGGTGGTCCACAGCACCTCGTCGCCTGCGGCGTGGCCGAGGCGGTCGTTGATCGGCTTGAACTCGTCGAGATCGATAAACAGCAGGGCCAGCTTTTCGCCGTGCCGGGCGGCGAGCCGCAGCGCCTGCTCGAGATGCTCGAACAACAGCGCCCGATTGGCCAGTCCGGTCAAGGCATCGTGCTGCGCGAGGTGCCGGATGCGCTGCTCCATGGCACGTCGCTCAGTAATATCGCGGGCAATACCGAGAAACGCCACCACCTCACCGTTATCACCGCGCAACGCCGCGGCATTGGTGATGTGCCAACGCCAGTCGCCGTCTTGATGACGCACCCGGTACTCGATCCCACTCTGCGGCTGCCCGGATGTCAGCACCTCCTCGAGGAAGCCCTGGCAGCGGGGCAGATCGTCCGGGTGCAGGTAATCACCGATGTGCGAACCGACCACCCTCTCGACCGGGTGGCCCAATGTTGCGGTCCAATTGGGCGAGACGTAGCTGAACACCCCGTCGGGCGTGACCGTAAAGATGATGTCGTTGGCGTTCTCGACCAACTGGCGATAACGGGTTTCACTGACGCGCACCTCGGCCTCTAGCGCCTTGCGCCGCGAGATGTCGTTGACATAGCCGGTCCAGATGATCGTGCCGCCCTCGAGCCGCTGCGGCAGGTCGTTCGCCTCGACCCAGAGCACGCGGCCATCGCGATGGCACATGCGGAACTCCGCCTGCCAGGGCTTCAACTGCTCCCCGTGCTCGATGCTGTCAGCCAGCACGCGATCGCGATCCTCCGGGTGAATGCGCCCCAGCAGGGTATCGGCATCGGCCAGCGCCTCGGCCTGGCTCACGCCGAACATTTCCTCGACCCGTTGGCCGACGAAAAGAAATCGCCAGCCCAGCCCCTCCGACCACTGCAACTGGTAGAAAAAGCCGGGCAATTGCCGCGAGACCGTCTGCAACTGCTGGGCGAAATCCCGACTCCAGGTGACATCCCGCGCCGCACCCAGCAGCCCGGTCACCGCGCCCTCGTCATCGCGCAGGGGGCTCAACTGGATCTGCCAACTGCGACTGCCGCTGGGCACGTCGATAATCGATTCGATCAACGCCGGCTTGCCGCTGGCAAAACACTCGGCGTAAACCACCTCGAGCTGGCGAGCCTGCTCGGGGGGCAACAGTTCGCCGGGCGTCTTGTCGACAATCTGCTCGCGGGAGAGCCCCGTGTCGCGCAACAGGGCGGCATTGACTTCGCGGTAGACAAACGCACCATCCGCCCGCCGGGCAATGCAAAAAAGCACGTCCCGCGACTGCTCGAAACAGGCCTGATAGAGATCTCTCGGCATCGATGTGCCCTGCGTCCGCCTACAACTCTAGCCAGTATGCGACCAGCCACCCCCGCCACGAAAGAAAGCCGCGCGTCCGGCGGCCGGCATCGGAAACGAAAAAACCCCCGATCCGGGGATCGAGGGTTTTTCAGGAATCATGGTGGCCAGAGAGGGAATCGAACCCCCGACACGGGGATTTTCAATCCCCTGCTCTACCAACTGAGCTATCTGGCCATGTCCGTCTATCGCTACCGGCCGGCGGCGCGCATCAGACGCCGTCGACGGGTGACGAGGCTGCGCATTTAACGGCAAAATCGACGTGCGGTCAACCCCGCCCAAGCAGGATCAAGGGCGGACTGGGAACCAGCCATCCAGATCGTTTTCCGCCGAGAGGCTGACGCGCCGCGGCCGGCATTGTATGCTCCCAACTCGGGAAGGTTTCCCGCTCATCCATATCTCAACCGCCCGAGACGCGAACCGACCATGGCCGCACGCACCGCGCAGATCCGCCGCGAGACCAACGAGACCCGTATCTCCCTCGACATCAATCTCGACGGCGAGGGCAAGGCCCGTCTGGAAACCGGCGTGCCGTTCTTCGAACACATGCTCGACCAGATCGCCCGCCACGGGCTGATCGACATCACGCTGACCTGCGATGGCGATACCGAGATCGACGATCACCACACGGTCGAGGACTGTGGCATCGTGCTGGGTCAGGCGGTGGCGCAGGCGGTCGGCGACAAGCGTGGCATCTTGCGCTACGGCCACGCCTACGTGCCGCTCGACGAGGCGCTCTCGCGGGTAGTCATCGACCTGTCCGGGCGTCCGGGGCTCGAGTTCCACTGCGACTTCACCCGCTCGTTGATCGGCCGCTTCGAGACCGAACTGGTTGAGGAATTCTTCCGCGGTTTTGTCAATCACGCCGGTGCCACACTGCACGTCGACAATCTGCGTGGGCGCAATGCGCACCACCAGGCCGAGACCATGTTCAAGGCCTTCGGCCGGGCGCTGCGGATGGCATTGAGCAGTGATGCACGCCAATCGGACGCGATCCCGTCGACCAAGGGCTCGCTATGAGGCACCTCGAAAAACCGTCACGAACCGCCCGAGTGCAAGGAACCACGGAGCGAGCGACGAGACATATCTTTAGGATAGGCGAGGAGCGAGTGAGCACGCGACGCAGCAATGGAGTGGCTCAGCCGGTTTTACGAGGTGCCTTGTAATGCAGATCGCCGTCGTCGACTACGGCATGGGCAACCTGCGCTCGGTGGTCAAGGCCATCGAGCACGTCGCCCCGGATGGCGCCCATGTGGTGCTCACCGACGCCCCCGAGGTGATTCTCGAATCCGAGCGGGTGGTCTTCCCCGGGCAAGGGGCGGCGGCCCAGTGCATGACCGCCTTGCGCGAGCGCAATCTGCCGGCCGCCCTGCGCGAGGCGGCGCAGACCCGGCCGTTTCTGGGCATCTGCATGGGCATGCAGGTGCTGCTCGATCGCTCCGAGGAGAACGACGGCGTCGATCTGCTCGGCTGGTTCCCGGGCCAGGTCAAGCGCTTCCAGCCAGGAGATGAGCGGCTCAAGGTGCCGCAGATGGGCTGGAACCAGTTGCACCGGACGCAGGAACACCCGTTGTTTGATGGTATTCGCCAGGACGCGCGCTTCTATTTCGTGCACAGCTATTATTGCGAGCCGACGAACCCGGCCCACTCGGTCGCGACGGCCGATTACGGCCTGACCTATTGCGCCGCACTGGCCGATGACTACATCTTCGCCATCCAGGCGCACCCGGAGAAGAGTGCCGACGACGGCCTCAAGCTCCTTGCCAATTTCACCCGCTGGTCCGGACCGTAGTCCTGACCGCATCGCCACACGACTTCACGCGTATCGAGGACGCCTCAATCATGCTCCTGATCCCCGCCATCGATCTAAAGGAAGGCAAATGCGTGCGCCTGCGCCAGGGCCGCATGGACGATGACACCGTCTTCTCCGACGACCCAGTTGCCGTGGCCGGACGCTGGGTCGAGGCCGGCGCCCGCCGCCTGCACCTGGTCGACCTCGACGGCGCCTTCGCCGGCAGTCCCAAGAACCGCGAGGTCATCCAGGCCATCTGCGAGGCCTACCCGGACCTCCCGATCCAGGTCGGCGGCGGCATCCGCGACGAGGCCACCATCGAGCAGTATCTCGAACTGGGTGTGGACTACGTGATCATCGGCACCAAGGCCGTCTCCGAGCCACATTTCGTCGAGGACGTCTGCCTGGCCTTCCCCGGGCACATCATCATCGGTCTGGACGCCCGGGACGGCAAGGTGGCCATCGATGGCTGGTCGAAGCTGTCGCACCACGACATCCACGACATGGCGCAGCGCTTCGAGTCCGACGGCGTCGCCGCGATCGTGTTCACCGACATTTCCCGCGACGGCATGATGCAGGGGGCAAACATCGAGGCCACGCGCGACCTGGCCAAATCGGTGCGCATCCCCATCATCGCCTCGGGCGGCGTGACCGACATGAGCGACATCGATCTTTTGATCGACGCCGCCGATGACGGCGTGTCCGGCGCGATCATCGGCCGGGCGCTCTACGAGGGCAGCATCGACCTGCGCGAAGCCCAGAAACGCATCGACGACCGTGCGGGCATCCCGCCGTTCACCGAGTAGGCCGTGGGACTGGCGAAACGCATCATCCCCTGCCTGGACGTGGCCGAGGGTCGCGTAGTCAAGGGCGTGCAGTTCGAGGGACTGCGGGATGCCGGCGACCCGGTCGAGGCGGCGCGGCGCTACAACCAGGCCGGTGCCGACGAACTGACCTTCCTCGACATCTCCGCCTCCCACGAGGGGCGCGAGACCATGCAGCACGTGGTCGAGGCGGTGGCAGCCGAGGTGTTCATCCCGCTGACGGTCGGCGGCGGCATCCGCACGCTTGCCGATGTGCGTCGGCTGCTGCACGCCGGCGCCGACAAGGTCTCGATCAACACCGCGGCGGTCCATCACCCCGAGCGCATCAAGGAGATGAGTGATGCGGTCGGCTCGCAATGCATCGTGGTCGCCATCGACGCCCGGCGCGTCTCCGGCGAGGACGAGCCGCCCCGCTGGGAAATCTTCACCCACGGCGGGCGCAACCCCACCGGCCTCGATGCCGTCAAATGGGCGCGATACATGGCCGAACTGGGTGCCGGCGAACTGCTGGTCACCAGCATGGACCGCGACGGCATGCAGCAGGGCTTCGACCTGGAACTGACCCGCACGATCAGCGACGCGGTGCCGATCCCGGTGATCGCCTCGGGCGGCGTGGGCAATCTCGACCATCTGGTCGAGGGCATCCTGCAGGGGCATGCCGATGCCGTGCTCGCCGCCAGCATTTTTCACTTCGGCACCCACAGCATTGCCGAGGCGAAAGGCGTAATGGCCAAGGCCGGCATCGAGGTGCGCGACTGACCTTGGCGGCGCCGTCGGCGCTGACGGTTTTTCCGCCATCCCTGATATACTTTCGCGCCGCTCACCGGCTCGCCCACCACGGAACGACGAGATTCAAGTGACCCATTCCCAGGTGACTGACTCCCAGGCAACGCCCCCCGCATTTCGCCGGTCGCGCGATTGGATCGAGACGATCGCCTTCGACGATCACGGCCTGGTGCCGGCGATCGCGCAGGACGCCGCGACCGGCCGGGTGCTGATGTTCGCCTGGATGAACCGCGAGGCGGTCGAAAAGACCGTCGAACTGGGCGAGGCGGTGTACTACTCCCGCTCGCGTCAAAAACTCTGGCACAAGGGCGAGCAGAGCGGCCACACGCAGACGGTGCGCGAGATCCGGCTCGACTGCGACGGCGACGTGCTGCTGCTGTCGATCGAACAGCACGGCGGGATCGCCTGCCACACCGGCCGCGAGTCCTGCTTCTACCGTCGGCTCGAGGACGGCCGTTGGCAGACGACCGACGAGGTCAGGAAATCCCCGGAGGCGATCTATGGCCACGGCTGACCACCGATCGACCGAGGTACTGGAACAGCTCGCCGCCCTGCTCGAGCAACGCAAGGGCGCGGATGCGGACAGTTCTTATGTCGCCAGCCTGTACCAGAAAGGGCGGGCGAAGATCGCCCAGAAAGTGGGCGAAGAAGGGGTCGAGGTCGCGCTTGCCGCGGTAGGCGACGACCGTGACGAATTGATCAACGAAATGGCCGACCTGTGGTTCCATAGCCTGGTACTGCTGGCCGATGCCAACCTAACCCCGGCGGACGTGCTCGAAGAGCTCGAACGCCGATTCGGATTGTCGGGCCTTGAAGAAAAGGCACGGCGCGCACAAGATTGACAGGACATCAGTAGGAGATTGCGATCATGGGTACTTTTAGCATCTGGCACTGGCTGATCATTCTCGCCATCGTGCTGCTTCTGTTCGGCACCAAGCGCCTGAAGAATATCGGCGGCGATCTGGGCTCTGCCATCAAGGGCTTCAAGTCCGCGGTGAAGGACGAGTCGGAGAAGGAAGAGGACGAGCAGAAGCGCAGCGAGAATCTGGAACACAAGGAAGGCGAAGAGCCCAACGCGAACCGGGTGATCGAGAGCGAGACCATCGAGGCGGGCAAGGAAAACACCGCCGAGAAGTCGACCGAGCGCAAGGGCAGCTGAGCCCAAGCGCGCATCGGTATTGATCCGTGTTCGGTTTCAGCTTCTGGGAAGTGTCTCTCATTCTGGTCGTGGCCCTGGTGGTCATCGGCCCCGAGCGGCTGCCCGGCGTGGCGCGAAAGGCGGGCGAGTGGACCTACAAGGCCCGCAAGTTCGTTGCCAACGCCAAGGCGGAGATGGACAGCGAGTTCAACATGCAGGACATGAAGCAACTGCTGAACTCGCAGGAATCCGAGATCAGCAAGCTGCGAGCGATGGTCGAAGAGACACGCGACGACCTCTCGGATACCGAGAAGAGCGTCAAAGGCGCCCTATCGGACGCCGAGAAGTCCATGCGCAGCTCGGCCGAGGCCGAGAAGGCACGTCTCGACAAGGCCGGCAAGCCAGCCAAGGCGAAGCCCGAGTCGACCAAAGACGCCGAGGGCAACCGGCTCAAGGCCGTCGCTGACGAAGCGCCCGACACCTTCGAAGACGAGCTGAGCCGACTGGAATCGGAAACCGGCGAGAGCTTCCGCCGCCCATTCGAGTCGGCCGAAGCCGACGCCCCGGCCGAGCCGGCCACGACCCAGGAATCGACGACAAAAGACCAAGATGAGCCAACGGAACGCGGACGCGACAACTGACGAACCCTCCGGTCTGGCGGGTTTCGTCTCGCACCTGGTCGAACTGCGCAACCGGCTGATCAAGTCGGTGGCGGTGGTCTTCGTCCTGTTCCTGGCGCTATTCCCTTTCCGCAACGATCTGTTCCGCCTCCTCTCGGAACCGCTATCGCAGTTCCTGCCGGAAGGCGCCAACATGATCGCGGTGCAGGTCGCATCGACCTTCTTCATCCCGCTCAAGCTGGCCGGCTTCACGGCCCTGTTCGTGGCGATCCCGTTCCTGCTCTACCAGCTCTGGGCCTTCATCGCCCCGGGCCTGTACCAGCACGAACGCAAGATGGTGATCCCGCTGGTATTTTCCAGCACCTTCCTGTTCTACCTCGGCGCCGCCTTTGCCTACTTCGCGGTCTTTCCAGTCGTCTTCGGCTTCCTTGCCGGGACCGGGCCGGCGGACGTCAGCTTCGCGCCCGACATCAACGAGTACCTGAGCTTCGTCATCACGATGTTCTTCGCCTTCGGCTTCGTCTTCGAAGTGCCGGTGGCGACCGTGCTGTTGATCCTGATCGGCGTGGTCACGCCCGATCAACTGGCGGAAAAACGCCGCTACGCGATCCTGGTCGCATTCATCCTCGGCGCGATCTTTACCCCGCCTGACATCCTGTCGCAGTTCATGATGGCGATCCCGGTCTGGTTCCTCTACGAACTGGGGATCGTCATCGGCCGCATCCTGCTCAAGCGCCAGGGCGGACCGGTGCTGCCGACCGACGACGAGCCCGATCCGGATGGCACCCCACCGAGCGGCGGAGCACCCGCTGGCGGGCAAGGTGGCGGCAGTGCGGCGGCCAGCAGCGCGGGCCCCGGCCGGGCCTACGAGACCGAGAAAGACGACGATTTCGACTTTGATCGCGCCTTCGAGGAAATCGAACACGAGCAACGGTCACTCGAGGCGATCGAGGCCGAGGCACGTCGCAGTGAGGCGAAGGATGACGAGGCGCCCAGCGCGTCCGAATCCGAATCCGAGCCAAAAGACTCGGATACGCGTCGAGACGAAACGCCCGACGTGAACGACGACGAACGCAACGACCGGCGCTGATACCGGTCGACCTCGTCGCCCGGGTGGGCCCTTCGCCCGCCCAACCCAGAATGAAACGGATGGCCCGCTGCCCCCGCCGGGCGGATGACGGCACGCGCCACCCGATTCGTTCCGGTGACTCCAACCGAAACACGAACAAGGAACGCAAGCCCATGTCCAATATCGCCCCGCGACGCCCCGTCCTGCTTGTGATCATGGACGGCGTCGGCGTCAACCCGAGCCGCACAAACAATGCCGTGAGCCTGGCCAATACGCCCCGGCTTGACGAGCTGTACGCCCATCACCCCCATGCCGTGATCGAGGCCTCGGGTCGAGCCTGCGGCCTGCCGGACGGCCAGATGGGCAACTCCGAGGTCGGTCACCTGACCCTGGGCTGCGGCGCGATCAACCGCCAGGACCTGGTGCGTATCGACGATGCGATCAAGGACGGCAGCTTCTACGAGAATGCCGCGATCAACCAGGCGATGCAGAAGGCCGCCGATGCCGACCGCCCGATCCACCTGATCGGACTGGTGTCCGACGGCGGCGTGCACAGCCACGTCCGTCATCTGCTGGCCCTGATCAAGATGGCGAAAAAAATCGGCGCGCGGCCACTGATCCACATGATCACCGACGGCCGCGACACCGCGCCGAAATCGGCCCTGACCTACCTCGACCAGATCGAGCCCCGACTCCGGGACGCAAACGGGGCGATCGCCACCATCAGCGGTCGTTACTACGCGATGGATCGCGATCAGCGCTGGGAGCGCACCGAGGAGGCCTTCAACGCCATCGTTCGGGGCAAAGGGCCACATTTCGCCAATGCCCATGCGGCACTGGCCGCCTCCTACGAGGCCGACCAGACCGACGAATTCGTTCGCCCCGCGGTACTCGACGGCTTCGAGCCGCTCACCGCCGACGACTCGATGATCTTCTTCAACTTCCGCAATGACCGCCCACGCCAGCTCACCGAGGCGTTGGGGCAGGCATCGTTCTCCGGCTTCTATCGCGGTGACTACCAGCCGCTCGTGGTCACCTGCCTGACCGAGTACGACCCGCGCTTTCTCTCGCCGATCGGCTTTCCGCCGGAGCGGCCCAAGAACGTGCTCGCCGAGGCGATCAGCCAGGCCGGCATCAAGCAGTTCCACTGCGCCGAGACCGAGAAGTACGCCCACGTCACCTTCTTCTTCAACGGCGGCAAGGAAGAGACCTTCGCCGGCGAGGACCGCGTCATGGTGCCCTCGCCCAAGGTCGCGACCTACGACCTGCAACCGGAGATGAGTGCGCGCGAGGTGGCGGATGCGGCCATCGACGCCGTGCGCGCCGAGCAGTACGGCTTCGTGCTGGTCAACTTCGCCAACGGCGACATGGTCGGGCACACGGCCGTGCGCGAGTCGGTGATCAAGGCGATGGAGACGGTCGACCTGGAGGTCGGTCGCCTGGTGGATGCCGCCCGAGAGCAGGGCTACTCGATCATCCTCACCGCCGACCACGGCAACTGTGACGAGATGGTCGACCCGGTGACCGGCGACCCGCACACCCAGCACACCACCTATCCAGTGCCTTGCATCGTCATCGACAAGACCCCGGTTCGCCTGCGCACCGGCGGCGGCATCGCTAATATCGCCGCGACCGTCCTAGAACTGATGGGGCTGCCCATGCTGAAGAAAATGAAGCGCTCCCTGCTGCTGGAAAAACCCTCCAGCTAACGGAATCGCACCGGCTTTACGAGCCACAAAGGCCGCGCTGACCGGACTCCGGTTGCGCGGCCTTTGTGTATCCAAACTCGAGAACCGAATGAACTCATCAGGCCAGGCGAATCAAGAGAAACGAAAACGCCCCACCAGCACACCCAGGTCGTCGGACTGTTCGCGCATGGCACTCCCCATGCGCTCATTATCTCGACTGACCTCAATTGCCTCGCCGGCAAGCACGGCGATCTCCTGCAATGCTGAACTGAGCTCGTGCGCCTCGCCTCGTTGCGATTGGGCCGCCGCCGCGATCCGGCCGTTCATGTCACGGATCTTGCTGACGGCCTGATCGATTTCCTTGAGTTGCCCGCCGGCCTGCTCGGCCTCCTGCAGGGTCCGCTCGGCATATTCGCTCGAGTTGGTCATCAGCTCGGCGGCCTGATGCATGGTCGTCTTCAGCGAGCCGATCATGTCGGCGATGCGATCGGTCGAGTCGCGGGTGCGCATGGAGAGGGTCCGCACCTCGTCGGCGACCACCGCGAAACCGCGCCCATGCCCACCCGCCCGCGCCGCCTCGATGGCGGCATTGAGCGCCAGCAGATTGGTCTGCTCGCTGACCGCGCGGATCATGTCGACCACCGAGCCGATCTCGCCACCATGGGCATCGAGTTGGTGGATGATCGCGCCGGCCTGCTCGAGCCGATCGGTCAGGGCCTGCAACGCGCTCACCGTGGCCCCCACCCGGTTCAGACCGCCGGTGGAAAGCCGATCCACCTCCTCGGCATACCGAGCGGCCCGATCGGAATGGCCCACCACCTCGTCCACTTCGGCGAGATTGCGCTCCATCAACTCATTGGCACGTTCGGTCGCCGCTTCCTGGCGATGCATGCCATCGACGACCCGCTCGCCGGCCAGGCTAAGAGACGACGAGCGTTCCTTCATCGATTCGGCCACCTCGGCCACCTGAGCCACGACCTCCTCGAACTGCCGGCAGGTGCCGTCAACGGCCCGCCCCATGGCACTGATCTCATCGTTGCGAGACAAGCCCGTGCGAGCGGTGAGATCCCCGTCGACGACCCGTGCCGCCACGCTCAGCACCCGATCGAGACTGCCTCGCAGGTAGCGTGTCGTGGTCACGGCCAGCAGCCCCCCGATCAACAAGGAAAGAGCCACCATGCCGATCAGGATGAGCTGGTCGCGTTGCATGCGCTCGGCGACGGCCTGGCGCTGTGCCGCGAGGTCCTCACGCAGGAAGACGGTCAACCGTGCGAGCGCCTCCCGCGCCGCATCGAGTCGCGGCGCACCCTCGTTCTCCAACAGAGCCAGGGCCGGCTCGATCTGTCCTTGCGAGGCCTTCTCGCGCACGCGCTGGTGCACCTCGAGATAGCCTTGCCAGGGCTCACGAAACGAGTCGATCAGGCCGCGCTCGCGCTCACTCAAGCCAGCGTCCATCGCGGTCACCTGTTTCTCAATGCGCGCTGCGGCCTGCTCGGCGCGGTCAAAATACTCGCGGGATTGCAGTATGCGCAGTGTGGCGCGCGCCAGCAGGCCACTCTTCTGCGCGGTCTGGAAGCTCTCCACCTCGCTGACCAGCGTTTGTGACAACTGCACCCGTTCTATCACCTCGACGCTCAGCCGCTGAACCACCTGGGCGAGATCGCGAGACTGAAGCACGGAAACCGTCGCGACCGTGATCAGAAGGACCAATAAGGCGCCGAAACCCAACCACAACCGTTGCGAAATCCCCCAACTAAAACCACGCATAACACTCGTCTTCTCAGCTCATAAAGGAGCCGTAACGTATCCGCGGCAGGTTGCAGGGGCATGACACCGGGCAGCGGGGCGGGGTCAGTCCTGTTAATAGTTATGTTATAACGTGCTATAAATTGCCCAATCACGTTCTGTTGGAAGGAAGACGACCATGCCCCACCCCCTGCCGTTTCGTCGAGCCCTCACGGTCGCCGCCGCGACCAGCCTGCTGCCCTGGGGCACGAGCCAGGCAGCCGACCTGCTGCTCGACCCGACACTCACCATCGTTCTGGACGGCATTTACTACGATGACAATGCCAATGGCGAAGGTGACGCCCTGCTCGGCGAAACCGCCGGCATCTTCAATGCCTATGACCATGACGCCGACCACGACGCAGCAGGCCACGAACATGGCCTCGAGCAGGGATTCAATCTCCGCCATACCGAAATCTCGCTGACCGGCGGCATCGAGACGCTGTTCGATGCGCGACTAAACGCCGCCGTCTACGATGGGGGCGACGTCGAGGTCGAGGAGGCCTTTCTCGCCACCACCGGCTTGCCCGCCGGACTGCGGGTCAAGGCAGGCAAGTTCTACTCGGGCATTGGCTACGCCAACGAGCGGCATCCGCACGACTGGGACTTCGTCGACCAGAACCTCCCCTACCGCACCCTCCTGGGCGTACATGGCCTGTCCGACACCGGGGCACAACTCACCTGGAAGCCGGCCTGGGACCACGACACGCGCTTTGGCATCGAGGCCTTCCAGGGCGACAACAACGAACGACTTGGCACCGAGGCCGACCACGCCGACGACCTGCCCGGCCGGGACGACGCCCCCCGACTTTGGACCGCCTTTGCCAAGTGGTCACCGGATCTCGGCCACGATCACGCCCTGCAACTGGGCGCCTCGGCGGCCTTTTTTCGCAGTCACCAGGAATTCCATCACCACGGCGAGCCGGACGAACACGGCCTGGATGGCGAGGCGCGACTCTGGGGGCTCGATGCCACCTACGCCTTCGACGCGGACGGCACCCACGGCCAAGGTGACTGGCGCGTGGCGGCCGAATATCTGACCGCCGAGAAGAACCTCGAAGTGGCGCATCACGCCAGCAATCCCGGCGTCATCGGCCAGGCGCGCGACTTCACCGAAGATGGCTTCTACGTACAGGCCACCTACGGCATCGCGCCGCACTGGGAGATCGGCCTGCGCTACGACGCGGTCGGCTTTACCAACGAGAAGCGCGGCCCGCTGGCCGGCGTGAATGCGGACTACGACGAGAGCGACCGCTGGACGGCGGCCGCCACCTGGCACATCAGCGATAGCAGCCGGCTGCGCGCCCAGGTTGCGCGAGCCAGTGTCGCCCTCGAAACCGGCCGGGAGCACTACACCCAGTTCTACCTGCAATACCAATGGCGATTCTCGCTCGGCGAACGCTCGGACCCTCACGCCGGGCATCACCACGGCCACGATCACTGACGGGGCCAGGGTGCTCGGCTGGCATGCTAACCTCGATGAGCCGCCAGCCTGGGCGGCACGACGCGAGGACCTGCCGTGACCGATCCCAATCAGCCCAACCAGCCCCCGGCCACTGACGAATCCTCTCGCCGGCCGGACGAGCCACGTCGTGGCATCGGGTGCCTCGGGGTGAGCCTCATCATCGTGGGCACGATAATCGTCACCCTGGTGGTTGGGGCAATCGCCGTGCGCTACTACCTGTTCCCGAACCAGTTCGAGCCGGTCGAACTGAACGAGACCGAGCAACAGACACTCGACGACAAGCTCGCCTCCCTTGGCATGCAGCCCGACCAACCCCCACCCCGAGCGGGGGATCGATTTTCCTCGCAACCGGAGGAATTCGATCAGCAGGGTCGACTCAAGCCCGAGCCATACCGGGAGAAGGAGGCCCCGCGCGAAGTGCAATTCGACGAGCGCGAACTCAATGCGATCATCGCCCGCGACCCGGAGATGGCCCGTCGGCTGGCGATCGACCTGTCCGAGGACCTCGTCAGCGTGAAGCTCCTGGTGCCGCTGCCGCCGGACTTCCCGTTCATGGGTGGCCAGACGCTGAGGCTGAATGCCGGCGCGGAAGTCCAGCAGATCCCAACACCCGATGGCTCGCGGCTGGCCGTCATCGTCACCGGCGTGAGCCTGTGGGGCGTGCCGCTGCCGAACACCTGGATCGGCGGGCTCAAGGGCGTCGACCTAGTCGCAGAATTCGGCAGCGAGCCGGGCTTCTGGCAGTCCCTCGCCGACGGGGTCGAATCCGTGCAGGTCGAGGAGGGCCAGCTGGTGTTCCGGCTGGCCAAATAAACATCGCAGACCCCGATAACCGAGAGGAGACTTCCGCATGAAGACCGCCCTGATCACCGGCACCAATCGAGGCATCGGCCTGGAACTGGCCCGCCAGTTGCTCGAGGACGGCTGGCGTGTGCATGCCACCGCGCGTGACCCGGAGGACTCGGCCGAACTCAAGGCATTGGCCTTCGAACACCCGGAGACGCTGAAACTGCATGCCCTGGACGTCGCGGATGCCGGGGCCATTCGGGCGCTTTCCAGCGAGCTATCCGACGAGTCGATCGACTGGTTGATCAATAACGCCGGCATCTACGGCCCGCGCGGCGTGGCCTTCGGCAACGTCACCGACACCGAGGCCTGGCTGGAGGTGTTCCGCATCAACAGCATCGCGCCAATGCTGATCATGCAGGCGTTTGCCGACCAGGTGGCGCGCAGCGACGAGAAGAAGATCGGCATCCTCTCGAGCAAGGTCGGCTCGATGGGTGACAACGGCTCGGGCGGCGGCTACATCTACCGTTCGAGCAAGGCGGCGGTCAATGCGGTAATCAAGAGCGCCTCCATCGATCTCGAACCGCGCGGCATCAACGTGGTCGCCCTGCACCCGGGCTGGGTGCTCACCGACATGGGCGGCCCCAACGCCGAGATCTCCACCGCGCAGAGCGCCGACGGGCTGCGCCGCAACATGGCCGGCCTGACCGAGGCCGACCGGGGCCGGTTCATCGACATCGATGGCACGACCATTCCCTGGTAGGGCACCTCGATACCGCTAAGGCTTTGCCGTCCGAGCGGTTCCGTCCGGTTTCCCGGGACGGGCTCAGGCAGGGCGCAACCGCGCCTGGCTTGTTGGCGCAAACAGGAATCGTTATCATTACGCAGCGATTCCGAGCGTCGCGCCACCGCCGGTGCGCCGTCGGCCCATGCCAGCCGGGAGGTCACCATGCAGCTGCTGCACCACTGTGGGGAAGAGGCCGACCAGATCATGGTCACCTCGCCCGAAGGGGACCGGGAGATTGCCCGGTTTCGCTATGCCGAGCTCGACGGTTTCATCGCCGAGGGCAAGCTCTCCAGCGCGGAGCTGTTCGACCGCCGCTCGGCAGGCCAGGCCGCGCTGTGTCGGAAGCTGGCATTGCTGGCCTGCGCGCAGGAATGCCGTCACGGCATGGCCTGCCTGGCTGTTGACTGCCCCTACTACCCCGCGGCAGCGCAGCCCCCCATCCCGACGCTCGCTAGCCTGCCAGCCGCCAACTCGAAGCGAGCCTGACCCAACATGGTGCTCACATCCGGCCTGGCGCACTTCTTTGGTGCACGCAGGACTGGGCGCCCTCGCCTCCGCGGGCCCGGCCTCGATGCACCGCCGGAAAAATCGCCCGCCACTCCCGAAACGACCTTCCACATTACAGCCACTTAGGTGGATTGATGGCGCCCGGGGGCCGGGTCATTTGGCTGCACACCCGCGCAGCAACTCGGCAAGAACAAACCGGCACGGTTTCTGCTTTTCTTGCACCAAGTCGGGCATCAGCGGATCATGTCGGCAAGTTGCCGCGCGATTGAAGCGCCCGCCATATGCAAGATACCCAACCTTTGGAGGATTACATGTCCAACGCGACCAATAAAGTCATGACCCTGATGGAAGAAAACGGCGTCAAGTTCGTCGATTTCCGCTTCACCGACACGCTCGGCAAGCAGCAGCACGTCACCTACCCGGCCAGTCACATCGACGAAGAAACCTTCGAGGACGGCGTGATGTTCGACGGCTCCTCGATCGCCGGCTGGAAGGGCATCAACGCCTCGGACATGATCCTGATGCCGGATGCCGATTCGGCCAACATTGACCCGTTCTCAGAAGAAGTGACCCTGATCGTCATCTGCGACATCATCGAGCCGGACACCATGCAGGGCTACAACCGTGATCCGCGCTCGGTCGCCCGCCGCGCCGAGGCCTACATCCAGTCCTCCGGCCTGGCCGATGCCGCGCTGTTCGGCCCGGAAAACGAATTCTTCATCCTCGACGACGTGCGCTGGGGCTCGGACATGTCCGGCTCGTTCGTCAAGATCGACTCCAAGGAAGCCTCCTGGAACGCCGAGCGCGTCTACGAAGACGGCAACATGGGCCACCGTCCGGGCGTAAAGGGCGGCTACTTCCCCGTCCCGCCGGTCGACTCCCTGCACGACATCCGTCAAGCGATGTGTCTCGTGCTCGAGGAAATGGGCCAGGACGTCGAGGTACACCACCACGAAGTCGCGACTGCCGGTCAGTGCGAGATCGGCGTCGCGTTCAACACCCTGGTGAAGAAGGCCGACGAAGTACAGGATTTCAAGTACGTCATCCACAACGTCGCCCACGCCTACGGCAAGACCGCGACCTTCATGCCCAAGCCGATCGTTGGTGACAACGGTTCCGGCATGCACGTCCACCAGTCGATGACCCGGGACGGCAAGAACCTGTTCTCCGGCGACGGCTACGCGGGCCTCTCCGAGATGGCGCTGTACTACATTGGCGGCATCATCAAGCACGCCCGCGCGTTGAACGCGTTCTGCAACCCGTCGACCAACAGCTACAAGCGCCTGGTCCCGGGCTTCGAGGCACCGGTCAAGCTGGCCTACTCCAGCCGCAACCGCTCGGCATCCATCCGGATCCCGTTCGTCTCGAACCCGAAGGCCCGTCGCGTCGAGCTGCGCTTCCCGGACTCCACTGCCAACCCGTACCTGGCGTTCTCGGCGATGCTGATGGCCGGCATCGACGGCATCCAGAACAAGATCCACCCGGGCGAGGCAGCCAGCAAGAACCTCTACGACCTGCCGCCGGAAGAAGAGAAGAACATCCCCGAGGTGGCCTTCTCGCTGGACGAGGCGCTCAAGGCGCTCGACGAGGACCGCGAGTTCCTGACCCGTGGCGATGTCTTTTCCGACGACCTGATCGATGCCTACATCGAGCTCAAGGAAGAAGAAGTCCAGCTGCTGCGGATGACCACGCATCCGGTCGAGTTCGACATGTACTACAGCCTGTAAGGCCAGTGGCCCGGCCGGGCGCAAATGCCCGGCCACCGGAAACACGAACGCCCCGCATTGCGGGGCGTTTTTCATGCGTGGCGCCAGCGGAGGAAGGCGGCCTACTTCTTCGGAACGCCCTCGGCGCCCAGCTCTTCCTTCATCCGCTTTTGGAATTCCTTGATCTGCTCGCGGGCCTGTTGTTCGCTGACGCCATAGCGGGCCTGGATCTTGCCGATCAGCTCATCCTTCTTGCCCTCGATCACCGCGAACTCATCGCCCGTGATCTTGCCCCAATATTCCTCGGCGTGCCCAATGAACGAGCGCCAGTTACCTGCGATGTGATCCCACTTCATTACGGAACTCCTGTGCGGTTTTGCCCTCTTGATTGTAGGCAATCGACGCCGACCTGCCGAGCTGAATGCGACGCAGCCCTAAGCCGGCGTTACAATGAGCACAACTAATCATTATTCCTTTCGAAGACATTTTGAGAACAGAGAGACTGCCATGCCACCCGAGGTCCTGTTTCGCGCCCTTGGCGACACCACCCGCCTACGCTGCCTGATGCTGCTGCTCCGCGAGAGGGAACTGTGTGTCTGCGAGTTGACCGAGGCACTGGCCTTGAGCCAGCCGAAGATTTCCCGCCACCTGGCCCATTTGCGCGATGCCGGCATTACCCAGGTGCGACGCGATGGCACCTGGGTGTTCTACCGCGTGGCCGAGGACCTGCCCGCCTGGGTCCGCGCCGTCCTCAAGGCCACCTTCGACGGCAACGCCAATGGCGAGACATTGACCCAGGATCTGGCCCGACTCAAGCAGATGATCGGCCGCCCGCCACGTGATTGCTCCACCTGAGCCTTATCTGCACGAACCGCCGATTCGGCAAGCCGAGCCATAATCTGCCATGTTCGAGTCAATTCGGCTATCCAGAAGGCAAGGCGCCTGCTTTTAGATAAACTTGCCTTATTTGAAATAAGGCAAGTGGCGATCCTCATGGCACAGCAACCCAATCTGGCGCTCCGACACCTCAGGCTGATGACCCTACTGGAAGGCGGCTCGCTGATTGCCCTGGTAGCAATCGCCATGCCTCTCAAGTATCTGGCAGGCATGCCCGAGGCGGTCAGTGCCGTCGGCCCGCTCCACGGGGTGCTGTTCCTTTGGACGATGGCCGTGCTGGCTATCACGCTCTACCGCCGACTGCTGCCCGTCCACCATGGGGCGGTGGTAGCGGTCGCGGCGTTTATCCCCTTCGGTGGGCTGGTCTCGCACCGGCTGGTCCGTCGCCGCATCCAGGCCACGGCCTGAGCGCCGCCCACTCGAGAACACGACCCGACGGTGAAGACAGGACGCGAGCACATGGAGCGTCCCTAGCGGCGCAACTCGACCGGGATGGGAAAGACCATGTTCTCGACCACGGCGGGCTCGCGTTCCTCGAGCGTCGCCTTGCACTCGAGCTTGAGCCGCTCGATCACCTGCTGGACGAGGATCTCGGGGGCCGAAGCGCCGGCCGTGACGCCTACCCGGCTGCAATCGGTGAACCAGGCCGGGTCGATGTCGTTCGCGCCGTCGATCAGGTGGGCGGGCGTGCCGGACTGCTCCGCCAGTTCGCGCAGGCGATTGGAGTTGGAACTGGTCTTCGAGCCGACCACCAGCACCAGGTCGCAGCTTTCGGCCAGCTCGCGCACGGCGTCCTGGCGGTTCTGCGTGGCGTAGCAGATGTCATCCTTGCGCGGCCCCTCGACCTGGGGAAAACGCTCCTGCAGTGCGCCGATGATCGCGCGGGTCTCGTCGACCGAGAGCGTGGTCTGGGTGGCCCAGGCCAGCCCCTTGGGGTTGTCCACCTGCAAATGCTCCACGTCCGCGATCTTCTCAACCAGATGGATCTGCCCACCGAAGGCCGGGTCGAAGTGCCCCATGGTGCCTTCGACCTCGGGGTGGCCTTCGTGGCCGATCAGCACCACATCGCGCCCCGCCCGGGCGTGGCGGGCGACCTCCATGTGCACCTTGGTCACCAGCGGGCAGGTGGCATCGAAGACGGTCAGACCGCGCTCCGCGGCCGTGTCCTGAATCGCCTTGGAGACGCCGTGGGCGGAGAAGATCAGGGTGGACCCATCAGGCACGTCGGCCAGGTCCTCGATGAAGATCGCACCCTTGTCGCGCAGGTTGTCGACGATATAGCGGTTGTGGACGATCTCGTGGCGCACGTAGATGGGCGCGCCGAAGGAATCGAGTGCGCGGTCGACGATCTCCACCGCCCGGTCGACCCCGGCGCAGAAACCACGCGGATTGGACAGCTGGATCTTCATGACGCGTTTCCGTTCATGGCCGGCGAATCGGCCGGCGCCGTTTGCCCGTCGACGGCCATCACCCGAACGATGAACTGGATGTTCTGACCGGCGAGCGGGTGGTTGAAATCCACCGTGACGTCATCCTCGGTCAGGGCCGTCACGGTGCCCGGCACCGACTCGCCGCTGGGCAGATCGAACTCGATCACCAGTTGTGGCTCGAGGTCCATGTCTTCCGGAAACCGGCCACGCGACATGGTATGCACGTTGCTCGGGTCCGGCATGCCGAAGGCGTACTGCGGCGTGAGCAGGATGCGGGTGTACTCGCCCAGCGGCAGGCCCACCAGCGCCTCCTCGAGCCGCGGCTCGAAGGTGCCGGCGCCCAGCTTGACGGTAAACGGCTCGTCGTCGAAGGTGCTGTCGATCACGCGATCGTCGGATAGACGGATCTCGTAGTGGACGGTTACCTCGGAATGCTTGCCAATGGTCGGCAGGTCGGACGTGTCGGCGTCACTCATCGGATACGCTCTCTCGGCCAGCGGGCCGCAGTTCGGCCCATATGATCAGTACCACGCCGATGGTAATGGCCGCATCGGCGATATTGAAGGCCGGCCAGTGCCAGCCGGCGACATGAAAATCGAGGAAATCGACCACGTGGCCATAGAGGACCCGGTCGATCACGTTGCCCACCGCCCCGCCGATCAACAGCGTGATGCCCGCCTTGATGCGCCCGTCACGGATGGCGACGAAGGCCAGCCAGACCAACAGCGCGCCCGTGATCACCACGGCCAGGAAAACGAAGAACCAGCGCTGCCAGCCATCGTGGTCGGCGAGGAACGAAAAGGCCGCCCCGGTGTTGTACAGCAGGGTGAAGTTGAAGAACGGCAGCACCTCGACCGGACGGGCATAGACCAGCCCGGCGAGGGCCGCCCACTTTGTCAGCTGGTCGGCGACCAGCACCCCGAGGGACAGCCAGAGCCAACGAAGGTTCGTGCTGGCAATTCTCATCGACATAACCCCGGCACCGAGTGGCAGCGACAATCCTGTGGGAGCGGGCCCTGCCCGCGAAGGCGCCGCCAGGCGCCACCCCGGCTCAGCTCGGAGGGCAGCCCCTTGCCAAGACACGCGCCTCCGGCGCGTTTCGCTTGCAAGGCAAGCTCCCACGGAGAGGAACGCCGAGCCTTGTGGGAGCGAGTCGTGCTCGCGCAGACGCCGGCACGCGCCGCCCCCGTCCGAGCGCCACGCAAGATCCGACCGGGGAAACGCGCCTTCAGGCGCGATGGGCTGCCGGGACCACCGCCACGTATCGCGGCTAAAGCCGCTCCTACGGGGGGCTTCGGTGCGCGTTCGCCGGACTGGATGGTGGCCATCACGTCCTCAGACAAAGCGCCGGGTTTCCCCGTCGCCCTCGATGTTCTCGATGCAGCGTCCGCACAGGGTGGGATGCGCGGCGTGCGTGCCGACATCCGGGCGGAAGTGCCAGCAACGCTCGCACTTCTCGGCCTCGGCCGGGGCAATGCGCACGGCCAGCTCGCCCACGCCCTCGATCGACTCGGCCTCGACCTCCGCCGGCCTGTCGGCCAGCGGCCGCACCGTGACCTCGGAGACGATCAGCAAGAAGCGCAACTCGTCGCCGAGCTCGGCCAGGCGCTCTGAGACGGCGTCGTCGGCCCATATCTCGACATTGGCGGAGAGGTTGGCCTTGATGCGCTTTTCATTGCGCGCGACCTCGGCGTGGCGGTTGACCGCGTCACGGATGGCGATCACGTCGTCCCAGTAGCCGCGCTGGGCCGGGCCGGCGCGCCCGTCGTCGAGCAGCGGGGCGAGCGTGTCGACGTGGGTGGCCATGAAGACGGTTTCCTCGCGCCCCGAGCTCAGTGCCGGCAGGTGCTCCCAGAGCTCCTCGGCCGTGAACGACAGCACCGGGGCGATCCAACGCGTCAGTGCCTCAACCGTGCGCCACATGGCGGTCTGTGCCGAGCGACGCATGGACGCATCGGTCTGGCCGGTGTAGATGCGGTCCTTGACGATGTCGAGGTAGAACGCGCCCAGCTCGATCGAGCAGAAGTGGTGGATGCGCGCGATCGTCTGGTGGAACTGGTATGCCTCGAAGCCCTCGCGCACCTCGCGGTTCAGGCGCGCGGTGCGATCGACCAGCCAGGCGTCCAGTGCCAGCAGGTCGGCGTCGGCCACGGCATCCTTGTTCGGATCGAAACCGTCGATGTTCGAGAGCAGGAAGCGGGCGGTATTGCGGATGCGGCGATAGGCATCGGCGGTGCGCTGCAGGATCTCGTCAGAGACCGTCATCTCAGCCGAATAGTCGGTGGAGGCCACCCACAGGCGCAGCGGGTCGGCGCCCATCTTGTCGATGACCTTCTGCGGGGCAATCACATTACCCAGCGACTTGGACATCTTGCGACCCTTGGCATCCACGGTGAAGCCGTGCGTCAGCACGCCGCGATAAGGAGCCTTCTCGCGCAGCGCGGTAGCGGTGAGCAAGGATGACTGGAACCAGCCGCGGTGCTGATCGGAGCCCTCGAGGTACAGGTCCGCCGGCCAGGTCAGCTCCTCGCGGCGGTCGAGCACGGCCCAGTGGGTCACGCCCGAATCGAACCACACGTCGAGCGTGTCGATGACCTTCTCGTACTCGGCTGCGTCCGCGCCGATCAGCTCGGCGGCGTCCAGATCGAACCACCAGTCCACGCCGTGCCGCTCGACCTGTTCCGCGACCTTGCGCATCAGCTCGGCGGAATCCGGGTGGGCATGCCCGGTCTGTTTGTGGGCGAACAGCGCGATCGGCACGCCCCAGAAACGCTGGCGCGAGATGCACCAGTCCGGGCGGTTCTCGACCATGCCCTCGATGCGCGCCCGCCCCCAGTCCGGCGTGAACTCGACCGTTTCAAGCGCCTTGATGGCATCACTGCGCAGATGCTGCTGGGTCATCGAGATGAACCACTGGTGCGTGGCGCGGAAGATCAGCGGCGTCTTGTGCCGCCAGCAGTGTGGGTAGCTGTGCTTGAACTTCGAGTGCGCCAGCAGGCGACCGTCGGCCTCGAGACGCTCGAGGATGGCCTTGCCACCCGCCTTGAGATCCATCCCGCCGACGAACGACGTATCGGCGAAGAAGCGCCCCTCGCCGTCGACCGGGTTGTCCACGGGCAGGTGGTAGCGCTTGCCCACGGCGAAGTCCTCCTCGCCGTGGGCGGGGGCCGTGTGCACCAGCCCCGTGCCGGCATCCAGCGTGACGTGCTCGCCGAGGATCACCGGCACGCGGCGCTCGAGGAACGGATGGGCCAGTTCCTGGCCTTCCAGCGCGGCACCGGCGCACTCGCCCAGCACGCGCGGTGATTCGACACCCATCCGGGCGAGCGCGTCCTCGGCCACCCCGGCAGCCAGCACGATGCAGCGGCCGTCGATCTCGATCAGCTGGTAGGTCAGCTCGGCGTTGACCGCCACGGCCTGGTTGGCCGGCAGTGTCCATGGGGTGGTGGTCCAGATGACCAGGTCCACCGGGGTACCGTCTTCCACGCCAAAGGCGCGGTTGACCGCCGCCGGGTCGACCGCGGCGAAGGCCACGTCGATCTGGTCGGATGTCTTGTCCTGGTACTCCACCTCGGCCTCGGCCAGCGCCGAGCCACAGTCGACGCACCAGTGCACCGGCTTCTCGCCGCGGTGCAGGTGGCCGCGCTCGATGATGCCGGCGAGTGCACGCAGCGTGTCGGCCTCGAAGGCGAAGTCCATCGAGCGGTAGGGGTTGTCCCAGTCGCCCATCACGCCCAGGCGGATGAAGTCCTCGCGCTGGCGGTCGATCTGGCTGGCCGCGTAGTCGCGGCAGGCCTGGCGGAAGGCGCGCTCGTCGAGCTTGACGCCCGGTTTGCCGTGCTCGCGCTCCACCACCAGTTCGATCGGCAGGCCATGGCAATCCCAGCCCGGCACGTAGGGCGTATCGAAGCCCTCGAGCAGGCGCGTCTTGTTGATGATGTCCTTGAGGATCTTGTTGACCGCGTGCCCGATGTGGATGTCGCCGTTGGCATACGGCGGGCCATCGTGCAGCACGAATTTCGGCCGGCCGGCGGCGTGCTCGCGCACCGCGCGATAGAGGTCACGCTCCTGCCAACGCTCGAGCATCGCGGGCTCGCGCTTGGGCAGGTTGCCACGCATCGGGAAGTCGGTCTTGGGGAGGTTGAGCGTCGATTTGTAATCGGTCACGGTTGGGCCACGTCAGTTCAGTTTCGCCGGAAGACTGCAAACCACTGATTGTAACAGCGCAACCCGCGGGAACGCTCATGGCCTCGACCCGGCAACAACCAAGTGCCGACACCACTCAAAGACTCGGACACGTCCCGTCGAAATCGACTACCTGCAACCGCACCCGACCACTCGCCGAAATCACCAGTTCCCGCGCGTTCGGCGACAGATCCGCCGCCACGCAAACCCGCAGCCGGCCGGCGCCAAAGGCACCGCTGACGCGCTCGGCGTGACCCATCGGCACGTAGACCAGGGCCGAGCGAAACGGCCCGTTGCCATCCAGGCTCACGGCACCGTCGGCGGCAGGGACGCGACCGTGACGCACGACCCGTTCGTCGTCATCGAGATCACCGCTGTGATCGTCATCCCGGAAGACTAACCACTCGCCAGCCGACCAATCCCCGGAACAGCCCTCGGTAGGCGTGCCGGCGCAAAGGGACACCGGCCGCCCCTTCATCACCGCCGACTGCCGGGCCGACATCAAGGCCCCGCGGGCGGCATTGGTCGCCGCCGACAACTGGTTCTGGGCCATCATCGAAGAGAATGCCGGGATGGCGATTGCCATGAGAACGGCGGCAACCGAAACGGTCACCATGAGTTCGATCAACGAAAAACCGCCCGCCTCCTTGTCTGGAAAAACGGCGCGGAAACAGAAAAGCTCGCCCCCATAACGGGCCACTCGCTCGTCCCTGAGCATAAGGACCTCCTTATCCTAAGTTGGAAAATGCGAGCGGGCGCATCCGTGCGCCCGTTTTCAGTCATATCTGGTCAGCGGCGAGGCAGCCTTACCAGCATTCAGCCACTGTCCCACCGCCGCTCACGGCTCGCGTACCGGCCTGGTCGAGCGTTAGCGTGCCGCAGTCATCACGGTTCGCCTGGGCACCCTGAGGCGCGGCGGTAAGGACAAAGGTCGACCGGGTTGGCTCGCCAGCAGCGAACGCATAGTTATAATCTTGGCCGGTATTGTCATTCGAGGCACAATCCAGCGCCGGCAGGTTGGCCGTGTTCATGGCCGTCCCGCCACTATCCTCGTCGTAACGAAGGTTGGTGGTGTAGAACCGCTCCATAAAACTCGCGTATTCGGAGAGGCAGGCGGCTGCCGCCGCCCGCTTGGTCTTGACCACGTGCTGCGTATAGGCCGGATAGGCGATCGCCGCGAGGATGCCTATGATCGCGACCACGATCATCAGCTCGATCAGGGTAAAGCCAAGGCCGCGCCGGGGCGGCGACATCAGGCCCGCGTTCATCGCTGTGCTCATCCGTGTCTCCTTGAATTAATCGAAGATGATCTCGCGCCAGGAACTGCGCTGCCCCGAGCTGCCGCCACCGGCCGCCTCGACCGAGGCGGTGCTGCCATCGTCGAAACTGATCAGCATGGTATTGCCGACGAAGATCGGCGCGTTGGGAAGGCGGTTGAAGCCGATCGCACCAACGGCGAACGTCTCCCCGTTCACGGTGATCGTGTCGGAGGCATCGACCACGCCGTCGCCGTTGTAATCGACGAACGGCTGCTCGACGTTGGTGCCGTCGAACGGATCGACCCCCATGATGAAGCCGCGGCCGGACGGGTTGCAGATGTTTACCGCGTCGGGAATCAGCGATGTGCCCACGAGGACCTCGCCCTGGAACTGGTTGGGTTCGACCATCCGCTCGCCCTCGACACCATTGTCCGGCGAGATCAGATCCATGTACCAACCGGACTTGCCATCCATGTCGTTCACCGCCCCCTTGCTGAAGGCGCGGGCAGAGAAGGTGCCGTTGTTCTGCTCGTCGACAATGTCCCGCTCGACCAGCACCGAACGACCATCCCCACTGGAAACCGGCAGATCGGCGTCACCCGACTCGACGATCAAGCCGTACCAGGTCTGTACCGACTGGTCGTCCAGATCGCCTTGCGAGAGGTACTTGCCGGTACCGAAGAACGCCCAGAGGTTGTTGGTCGCCGGATCCTTGCCCAACAGCAACCCGGCAGTGATCGGCTGGGCATTCGTGCCGTCCGTCGCCTGATACACCTGTTCGCCAACACTGGTCGAAGAGCTCAGATCGAAGCGCCACACCCAGCCGTTGAGGTCGCCGGCATAGGCCACATCCTGAATACCGTCGGGGCTGTCCGTGTAGTCGAAGGTGGCCGGGGCCGCGAGGCCGTTGCCCGTGATGCCGTCATTGGTCACGTGCACGTCCAGTGCCCCCGTCCCCACGTCGAACTGCAACAGCGCCGCGCTGTCATTCGTGCTGTTGTAGCCGTTACCGATCAGGACCGACCATTCGGCGTCGGCCGTCTGGACGACCAGCGGCTTGCCGACCATCTGGCCGATATAACCAGCGTTGGCACCGCCATCCCCGGCGGAGCGCTCCCACAGGAAGCGGATATTGGCCGGGTCGGTGATGTCGAGGGCGTAGACGGTCTTCGCCTCGCCCCGACCAGTACTGCCCACCAAAACGGTCCGCCACTGCACATCGTTGCCATTGGTGTATGGCAGGTCGATGTAGACGTCCGCCACGGTGAGCTCGCCGTCATTGAAATACTCGTGA
This sequence comes from Guyparkeria halopsychrophila, assembly GCF_044582135.1. NCBI lineage: Bacteria > Pseudomonadati > Pseudomonadota > Gammaproteobacteria > Chromatiales > Thioalkalibacteraceae > Guyparkeria > Guyparkeria halopsychrophila. Next base: position 132,075 of record NZ_JBDODP010000001.1, read on the forward strand.
CCCGGGTTGGCGCCGTAGTCCGGGTCGGCGAGTTTCTTGATGCCCGCCTCGATCACCGCGCCCGGAAGGAAGGCGTAGTGTTCTTCTCCGGTAGTCGCGTCGAAGCCATGCAGCATCCCATCGTTGGCAGCCACGTAGACCAGTGGCTCGCGAGTATTGCTGCCGCCCTCGGGGTCCACGCCCTGGTTGTCGTTGTCTCCTTCAGGATCCTCGGCGAAGGCGGCATAGGTGCTCACGCCGGTGAATGAGCGGGAGGTGTGGAGATTGGGGTCAGGCTGCCCCACGTAGACCGGCTGGGAGTTCACGATGTCGCCCAGGGCGGTGCTCCGATCGCGGTAGCCTCCGCCATTGGCCTCGGCGTTGGCGGTGTCACCCCGCAGGAAGTCGACGATCGCCTGCCGCTCGGCGGCCGTGCCGCCCAGGGCAGCCTGCTGCGCGTTCGACAGGCTGCCGATGTCAGTGGCCAGAAACTCCCGGTACAGCGGGTCGTTGTTCCCGAGGTTGGCATCGTCGGTCGCGTAGGTGTAAATCGTCCGGCCATCCGGGCAGACTTGCCCGACCGATGCGGAGCAGCTATCTGCCGGCGCGGCAAGCAGGTTGTCGGCCGCTGACCAGTCCGGATAGGTGGCAATCTGCTTGGTGGCCGGGTCCACGGGATAAGCCTTGAGATCACCGACCCAGGTGCCGGTGAAATAGTTCGCCTGGTAGGTGACGGTACCGGTTTCCAGGCGCGTGGAGTTCGCCGCCAGGCTCGCGCCGGTACCGACGCGCTCGGCGGTACGCCCCACGGCATCGGCAATCGCCGCCGAGAACGCCTGCGCCGACTTGGCGGAATAGAAACCACCGTGGCCGTTGACCGCGGCATGCAGCATGTCCGCGATGTTGTTGATGCTTCCCGAACTCGGCTGCGGCCAGGAAAAACCGCTGATCAGATCACCACCATTGGCCCAGTCGAACACCGCATCGGCATCGATCGCGTTGCCGTTGGCGTCGAGCGGCTCGTAGCCAAGTCCGACGGAAAAGGTGGTCATGTGCTGCCAGAACGCGGGGTCCTCGCCGGTGGTCGGGACCTGGTTCTCGAGCCCTGTGCGCAGATCGTTCTTCCAGTAGTACATCGCGACGTCCGCCAGCGTGTTGCTGAAATCATCGCTGTACGGATCGACCGCGTCGTAGGTGTACTCGATGCCATTGGGTGCCGTCATGCTGCCGGTGCCATCGTCACCCAGCGTAGCGCCGGAGGTGCCATCGGCATTCCCGACATCCGGGTCGGGATCGCCTACCTCATTCCAGAAGCCGTCCGACGTGAGGATGGTGTAGGACTGACGACAGGCATGTTCCTGCGAGGTGCCGCTGGAGTCTTCGCTCGACCACGGCTGGCCGGTGCGGTAATACTCGCCGGCGGCCTCAAGCGTTTCGCGCAGCGGGGTGTTCTGGTTACCCTCGGCGGCCTCCAGCCACTCCCAGAACTGGGCCTTGCGGGTCCCGGAGGAACCGTCACCCCAGACAGCGACCCCGGCGAATTCGTTGTTGCTCTCCGTGTCGGTAGCAAAGCCGTATCGGCAGCTCGCGTTGAATACGTCCCCGCAATCGCCAGCAGTAATACTGCGGATAAAGTCGGCCGAGTTGCCGTTGATCGAACCGAAACCGACCCGGAACTCCTCGCTCACATCGGCGAAGCCATTCATCAGACCGCTCTTGGCCGCCAGCATGCGGGTACGGTAGTAGCCGAACCAGTTCCCGACATTCTGCTGGGTGGCCGCATCGTCGGCACAGCTGCCCTGTGCACCGCTCGGCAGATCGGCACAGTTAGTGGCGACATAGTGCTCGTCATAGCCGCCGCTGCCATCGGGCGTGGTATAGACGAATGCCAGGGCATCGGCCTCGTAGTAGTAATTGTTGTTACCGCTGTCTTGGAACAGATAGACGTGGTCGGCATCGTTGTAATAAGTGCCCGAATAACAACGGCCATAATGAACACTGCTCTGGGTGGTGCCCGACGGACAGAAGGCGCGGAAGAACGGAAAGCTCACGTTCGCGTAGCCGCCCGTCGAGTAATAGGCCGTCACGTCCGTCGTTGACGATGAGCTGTCAAAACCGTCCAACGGAAGCGTAGGGAAGGTGGTGACATCCGCATAGCTGGTGCCATCCGGCTTCGCCGGCGGCTCGTAGGTCACATTTTCGTCGTAGTAGATGTAGTTGGCCGACGCACTCTGCATGCCCTGATCGGAGGTGTCGCTGAGATAGCCGGAATCCGGCATGTACTCGCGCGCCATCGAACCGGAATCGTCCAGCAGCAGCATCACGTTGGGTGGCAGGGACTGCTGCACGATCAGCGGCGTCTGGTCGATGGTGATCGCGGCCGCCTGCCCGGTCCATAACCCAGCCGCAAACAGCAGACTGGAAGCGACTCGAACGACATGCCTCCTGCCGAGGCCTCGCAGGTAACAAGAGAGAGCCCGGTAACGCATTGAGATGTTCATGGGATATTCCTCCTAGCCCCGAACCCAGGTCTGCAGGACCACGATGGCCCGGTCCGACGCCACTGACGGGTCCGCGCTTCGTGCCGTGACCCGATAGAAGTTGATGGTGGTGCTGGTCCCCTGCGCGCCGTACTGACTGGCCGCCCCACTGAGATTCACCCCCGTGTTCGAAGTCGGGTCCGGCCACAGCCCCATGTTTTCGACCACGTATTGCGGCTGCGCGGCCGACAGTGCGCCGGCATTGAACTCGTCTGCGGCCGTGCCGGCCGTTACGGTCTGCCAGGGCACACTCCCGCCCGACGGCAGGGCCTCACAGGTCACACCACCCAGCGAGCAGTCGTGCCAGATATCGGCCGTGGTGTCGGCAATGCGCCGTTCGGCGATACGCAGGGCTGCCTCGGCCGCCTGGAAGGCGATATCGCGGTCCTGCAGGTTGCTCGACATCTTTTCCTGCAAGGTCGTGCCGCGGATGGAAGCCAGCCCGACCAGGGTGATGGCCAACAGCAGCACCAGCGCGATCACCAGCGCGATGCCGGATTGTCGGTTTTTCAGGGCATTCATCGTCATGTCACTCCACCCGGTTCCGCACCGTGACCGTGGTCGACAACGTGCGCGTCAGGGCATTCTGGTCGGTACCGGCGCGCTCCATTTCACTCTGCATGGTCAAGGCCACACGTGCCGCATCGACCAGCGCCCAGTTCGTGACGGCATCGGCATCCTGGAACGTGGTTCCACCCTCGCTGAGATAGGTGACCTGAAGGTCCGTCACGTTGCGTACCATTTCTGTCGCCTGTTCGGTAGGTACGCCACCGCTGTTCACAATGTCGACACGGTAGAGCGAATTGCCGCCCACCGGGTTATTGCCGATATACCAGGCAGTCGATGAGAGCTTGGCGATCTGCGAGTTCGGTCCGAACTCGTAGCTATTACCGACCGCGCTGCACTGCGTGGGGAAACCCAGCCCCTTGGAGCAGTTCCCCGGCGTGCCGGTACCGGTGTTGTGCACCACGGTCACGTTACTGCTGTTGTAGTTAGTGATCTGCATCACCGCGGCGTGGTCGGGGTCACAAACCACGACAATGTCGCCCACCTGGAAATCGGTACTTGCCTCATTGATCTTGAACTGGGCCGATGTCGGCTGGTGACTCTCGACGCTGAAACCGCTGCCCTCGATGCCCACGAGCTGGAACGAATCCGTGCCGGCAACGCGCTCGGCCTCACCGGTGCCTGTGGTCACGGCGGGGTCGGCCTGGTTGCCCTCGTAGCCGATAATTGAATTCGAGAAATCGGCAAACCAGTCGGTCGCCGAGCCGCCGTTCGGGCCATTGTTCAGGACGTTCGCGATACGATTGAGGTTGCCGCAACCGGTCAGCCCCGCCATACGGATGTCCCGCGCGAGGAACTCGAACGCCGTCCGGCCATGATCCTGCACCTGGCTCAGTGCCTCGTTGGTGCGGTAGGACTGCTTGTTGGCGAGAAAGACACTGATCACGCCACCGATGATGATCAGGCCCAGCACCATGGCGATCATCAGCTCGACCAGCGTGAATCCTTGCGCCTGTCTTCGAGCGGTCGGCCAACCCTGTCGCGGTTTTCGTTGATAAATCCTGTTCTTCATAATCTGGCCCTGGTCACGACTTCCTGGGCGCTACTGCCACCCGTCGCTTTGTCGTCGTCGAACGTCACGGTGATTTCACAGATGCCATTGCCGTCACAACTGATCTCGCCGGTCGCGCCGGTACCGAGCGCGGCCAGACCATCGGGAGGCGTGACGCCCGTTGACCCCGTACACCAGCGATCCAACTGCACGCTGGCGAGTGTACCGCCAGCGCCGGGGCAACTGCCGACGGTCACGGTGGTGTTGTAATTGCCATTCAGCACGTTGGCGCGATCCGCGCGCATCGCATCGAGGATTGAGTAGCTGGCAATCGTCGCCTGTGTCCGGTCCATCGCGCTGTTGTTGTTCGACAGCGCCTTGGTCTGCAAGGCGGCCATGCCGAGAAAGCCGATCGAGAGCACGAGCACGGCGATCAGTATCTCGATCAGCCCTACGCCAGCCTGTCGCTTGCTGTCCGGAATATACTTATTCATCAGTTGCATGCCGTATCGGACGACTCAGTGGTCAATGTGGAGCGGGTAATCAACCGGATGCATCGGTAACTGTCGGCGCCCAACCCGGTTGAATGTATTTCGGCAACCAAATCAGTGAGACCGCCAGTTCCCGGAACGCCGCCGTCTGGCATCCGACCAAGCCCCATTCCGCTAAACCGCAGGCTCTGCGTCTTGTTGAATTCAACGCTGGCTGGCAACTCAAGCGGCGCCCGCACCACCGTGATATTGGTCGTGCCGGCCTGAAAAGCCCGCACTTCGCCCAGATTTCCGGCACAGCCGTTACTCAACCCCGTGTTCTCGTTGCCGTCGGCGCCGCAAACCACGACGGGAGCACTGCGCTTGATCGCCTCCGAGCGCGCCAGGTTAACCGCGGTGACCCACTCGTTAGTCGTCGTGGTCAGTTCGTTGGACAGGATGAGGTTGCGGAAGCTCGGAATAGCGACCGCTAGCAGAATCCCCGCCACGACAATGGTGATCATCAGCTCGATCAAGCTGAAGCCGGACGATCGATTCGTTAAACGGGGTATGGCGAAAGTGCGAGTCATGCCTTCGATTCCTTTTTCACGACTGAATCCAATCATGCCAGAACCACAACCGCCAGCCTGGAAGTGACAAGAGGCACCTTGTCACCGACAGACGGTCATCCACCAGCGTCACGTAGAATCACAAGTCACTCGCTGTGACGACCGGGTGACTCGACGGAAATGGCTCGACATTCCCACCGGCACGCACTCGACGCCGCGCACAAAAACGAATCACCCGGCCGACGTGGCCACGTGACCCAGACAGAGGCTCCTGAAATGCACGCATTCGCCCCCGATGACCAGTCTTCCGTAATCACCCTTGTCCGAAACGCGGCTCGCCAGCACCTGCTGGGCGGAGGCACCCAGTCTGCCGACCGCAAGACCGACGGTAGCTGGGTCACGGCGACCGACCACGCGATGCAGTCCGACCTGCAAGACGGGCTTGCCCAACGTTTCCCAGAGCATGGCTTTCTCGGCGAGGAGATGTCCGTAGCCGAGCAGGAGGCGGCCTGGCGCGAGTGCCTGGACGGGCGGTCCACCTGGGTGGTGGACCCGCTCGACGGCACGAGCAACTTCCGGGTCGGGTTCCCGGTTTTCTCGGTGACGGTCGCCCTGCTGGTGGGCGGAAAGACGATATTCGGCGTGGTCTATGACCCCAGCCGCAATGAGTGTTTCCATGCCTCACGCGGTGAAGGGGCCTGGCTGAACGGGGAACGGCTGTCGCTTGTCGACGAACCCAGGCAGCAATTGAAAAGCTGTCTTGCCGCGGTCGACTTCAAGCGCCTGCCGCGCGGCGTGGCGGCGCACCTGGCTTGTGATCCGCCCTACGCCTCGCAGCGCTCGATCGGCTCGGTGGCATTGGACTGGTGCTGGGTGGCCGCGCATCGCGTGCAAGTGTACGTGCACGGCAAGCAGAAGTTGTGGGATTACGCCGCCGGGCAACTGATCCTGCACGAGGCGGGCGGGGCGTCGGCGGACCTGGATGGCGAGATCGATTACCTTGACCGGCCGCTCGAACCGCTACCACGTTCGGCGGTGGCCGCGACGCATATCGAATTGCTGGAGGATTGGCTGGAAGAACTGAGAGCTGAGAGCTGAGAGCTGAGAGCTGAGAGCTTGACAATGTTGCCGGGCACATCACTAGTGTCACTCATAACGGCCTCTGTCGCGGCCTGCGCACGCGGGGCGCGCTCCCACACCCCACAACGGCACCGCACTGCCCCACTGCGGGAGCTTGCCTGGCAAGCGCAACGCGCCAAACGCTGGTGTCCCTGCGCTAGATTCCTTAACCATGACGAACTAGTCGGCCTTTAGTCGACGTTGGGCTGCAGCCCAACCCAAAGCAAAGCCTGTCGAGATGGCTGGATGTCACCCATCCCACAAAGGCAAAGGCCCGCCATCTTACGATGACGGGCCTTGTTCGATTCTGCCGCCCGGACGGGGCGACACGGCCCGGGCTCAACTGCCCCAGATATCCTCGGTGATCGAGGCATACCAGTCGTGGGCGTAGCCGGCTTCCTTCTCGGCGTTCTTGCCACCCAGCGGCGAGACGCCACCGGCGCCCTCGACGGAGACGGTCTTGCCGTCCTGCACATCGTAGACCGCGGCAACGGAAATGCCGTAGTCCGGGGCGACCAGGCTGTAGCAGGTGTTCACCCAGCTCGGCTCTGGCGGGTTCTCGTTGTGGAACATGGCCACGATCGCCGCCGCGCAGTTCTTGGCCTGCGAATTCGCGGCAAAGCCGGACTTGGGCAGTGGCGAGCCGATGCAGGCATCCCCCACGACGTGAACCCCGGCATGCATGGTCGACTCGTAGGTGCCGGTGTTGATCGGGCACCAGCCGGAATCGTCGACCAGGCCGGCCTCGTGCGCGATCCAGCCGGCCTTCTGCGGCGGAATGACGTTGATGACATCGCCCTGGTACTCGGTGCCACCGGCCACGACGGTCATGGTGTCCGGGTCGACCTTCTCGACACCACCACCGAAGTCGCCGCCGATCCACTCGATCATGTTGCCGTAGTTGGCCGTCCAGCCTTCGCGGAACAGCGGTTCCTTGGAGAAGTTGGTTTTCGGATCAAGGATCAGGATCTTCGAGTTGGGCTTGTTTTCCTTGAAGTAGTTGGCGATCAGGCCGGCGCGCTCATACGGCCCCGGTGGGCAACGGAACGGGTTGGGCGGCGCGGCCATGATGAACGTGCCGCCGTCCTCCATTTCCTCGAGTTGCTTACGCAGCAACAGGGTCTGCTCACCCGCCTGCCAGGCATGCGGCATCTTGGTGTTGGCGACTTCCTCGGAGTAGCCCTCGATGGCATCGTAATTGAAGTCGATGCCCGGGGAGACGACCAGTCGGTCGTACTCGTAGCGACTGCCGTCCTTCAGGGTGACCGTGCGTGCCTCGGCATCGATGCCGGTGACCCAGCCCTTGACCACGTTGACGCCACGCTTCTCCAGCGCCGTGAAGTCGTGGGTGATCTCGTCGATGTCCTTGAGACCACCGATGACCAGATTGGAGAACGGGCAGGTGGTGTGGCTGGACTGGCCATCGATCATGGTGACGTCGACGGACGGGTCGAACAGCTTGACGTACTTGGCCGCGGTCGCGCCGCCAAAGCCGCCGCCGATGACCACCACACGCTTGGCGTCGGCCATGGAATTGCTGCCTTGGCAGCCAACCAGGCCGGTCGCCGCGCCCACGCCGGCCATCGCCATGCTCAGTTTTAGAAATCCGCGTCGGGAAAGACTCATTGCGGTTACCTCTCGTGTTCCTTGTGCCTGCAGGGGTGGGTTATTGAGTGGCGAAGAATTCAGACACCGCCTGAATTTCCTCGTCGGAATACCCCTTGGCAATACGGTTCATGACCGTGCCTTCCAGGCCGTCCGACTTGTAATCCAACATCTTCCCGGCGATCACGCCCTTCGACAGGCCAGCCAGCCGCGGAATGTTTCCGGAGCCCTTGCCCTCGAAGCCGTGACACCCCATGCAGGTGGCACCGATGATCGATCTATTGCTCATTTCCATCGCCCCATCTTTATCACCGGCCATCGATACGCCAGCGAACAACGTCAGGCCAAGCCCGACGGCCGCAAGGGTCCTGGCGGGTAGTCGGCGGCTCGAAGCCGCTTCTCGATTGTTTGACATGCCCAATCCTCCTAAATCTGCCTTGCCGCCCGGACAAGCACGAGCGGCCCCCGCCCAAGCGTTACAAACATGCCCTCGAACTTTTGCTCGTTGCACCGCTTATATAGGCCAAATTTGTCGGCATATTGAATAGCCAAACAGATATAGGTGCACAAACATTGTGTTTTCATAATCTTGCATGCGCATTGCACATTTTTATGGCTACATGATCGCGTGAATCAGCGACCCGATCACACAGGCAATCCGTGGTCTGGCTTTTCCCATATTCGAATGGCGGGCAAACATAGGCACCAAGGCGCCCGACCCCGATGGACTGCCGGGAAGGCCAAGAACCAAAGGTAAGAAATCAGAGGAGTGACAGGGTCAGCGCGGCGAGCAGCAAACCGATCGCCGCCCCCACCAGCACATCGGAGAGGTAGTGCAGCCCGAGCACCATGCGTGAACTCGCCACCAGCAAGGCGAATGGCAGAACGATCCACAGCAACGCGGGCTGGAAGGCCACCAACTGGATGCCGAAGTTGACCGCGTGCAAGGTGTGGCCGGAGGGAAAGCTGTACTGATCAAGGGGTGCGACACTGGTCACGAGTCGACCATTGCGATTCAGGGGGCGCAAGCGGGCCGTGCGACGCTTGATCGACAGGTAGATCAGCACGCCCACCCCACCGGAGGCGATCATCAGCGCCATCGGCAACACGGCCGACGCCCCATGCAGCACAAGCATCAGGAGCGCCAGCACATACCAGCCCAGACCGTCGCCAAGCCTCGAGGCGGTCGCGAACAGGGTGCGCAACGCCATGACTCGGTGAGCGCGATTGCATCGCTCGGTCACCAGCGCCTCCCAGGCCAGGTAGGCACCGAGGACACGCGACCACCGGGCAGCTGCCGGCGTATCGGGGCGCAACAGGCTCATGCCCACCCCTCCTGCGGCTGCACACCCCGTTGGGCACGCTCGGCCACCTCGACCAAGTTCCGCTCGAAGCCGTCGACGACCGCCGCCCAGCCGTAATGCGTGCCGGCTTCACGGGCACTCGCACGCCGATCGCACGACCCTTCCGCCAGCAACTCGGGCACCCGGTCGAGAAAGACTCCTGAATCCCCAACCGGCGCCAGCAGGCCATTCACGCCCGACTCGATTAGCTGGCGACCAGCGGCGTAATCGAAGGCCAGGCAATCAAGACCGCTGGCCATGGCCTCCAGCACCACGATGCCGAAGGTCTCGGTGAGGCTGGGGAACAGGAACGCGTCGGCCGAGGCGTAGTACCGGGCCAGCGCCTCACCCCGCAACGCCCCGGCGAAGACCGCGCCCGGCAGCTGCCGTTCGAGCCGCGCGCGTTCCGGCCCGTCACCGACGATCACCATCCGCACGTCCGGGTTGATGTCGCGAGCACGCGACCAGGCCTGTGCCAGCAGATCGAGATTCTTCTCGGCGGCCAGCCGACCGACGTGCAGCAGCACCGGTATCCGGTCATCCGCGCCCCAGGAGGCGCGCAGGTCGGGGTCGCGCCGCGCCGGGGCGAACAGGTCGGTATCGACCCCCCGCCCCAGCACCATCAGCCGCTCGAAGCCGCTGGCCTCGAGCTCGGCGGCCTGCTTGCCCGTAGGAATGAAGGTATTCGCCGCGCGATTGTGAAAGCGTCGCAGGTGACCCATCACCGGCCGGGCGAGCCAACCGAGCCGATAGGCCTGCGCGTAGGCGTGGAAGTTGGTGTGCAGCGAGGTGGTGACCGGCAAGCCCAGGGCGCGGGCAGCAGCCAGCGCCGAGGAACCCAGCGGCCCCTCGGTGGCGATGTGCACGACATCCGGCGGATCCTCGCGCCACTCGGCGAGAAAGGCCCGGCGCCGGGGCAAACCAAAACGCACCTCGCGGTAGAAGGGCAGCGCCACCCCGCGCACCTCCGCGCCCTCGCCCAGATCGCGGCGAACCGCAGCCTTCGGGCAGGTGATCACCACCCGGTGGCCACGGTCGCGCAGGCCCGCGACCAGGCAACCCAGTGTCGTGGCCACCCCATTGATGTCGGGCGGGAAGGTTTCCGTGACCAGTCGGATATCCAATCGGCACCTCGGCGGCAATCCGGGGCGAGATTACCCCATGAATCAGGACGCTAGGGGCAATGGATGACAGGACCGTGTCGGCTCGTTGACGATTTGGCGACAGGCGGCAATGGGCTGCCAGAGATCAGGGGGGAAAATCCGCCGGGCAGCGGAGGAACGTCAGCTGGGGACGGTGGACGGGTCATCCAGCAGGCGAGCGAAGGCCTCGGCGTCGAGCACGGGCACGCCGAGCTTTTTCGCCTTGTCGAGCTTGCTGCCACCGGCCTCGCCGGCGATCAGGGCGGTGGTCTTCTTGGAGACCGAGCTGGTGACCTTGGCCCCGAGCGCGGTCAATCGATCCGAGGCTTCGTCGCGGGTCATGTCCGGCAGCGAGCCGGTGATGACGAAGGTCTTGCCCGTCAGTGGGGCGTCGTCCGCCGGCGCCTCGGGCGTGGGCCAGTGGATGCCCGCCTCGAGCAGGCCATCGATCACCTCGTTGTTGTGATCCTGCTTGAAGAACGCGACGATCGATTTCGCGATCTCCGGCCCGATGCCCGGCACCTTGGTGATGGTCTCGTTCTGCAGCTGGCCATCCTCGGCGGCGCGTTGCATTTCGGCCAACGTCGGGAACGCGTCCTGCAGGCGCAACAGGGTCTTTTCATCCACCCCCGCCGGCTTGTCCTTGGCAAATGCATCGCAAACGGCAGTCGACCCATCCGCCTCGTGCTCCGCCAACCAGTCCTGGAGCGACCCGGCGCGCTTGGGGCCGATGCCGGTCACCCCCTTCTGCTCGATGAAATCCTCGAACCTCGCTTGGCGCAGCGCCTGAAGGGCGAGGAAGTGTTTGGCCAATTCGTCGGCCGTCTCGCTGCCGACCAGGGGGATGCCCAGCGCAAACAGGAATCGGTCGAGCGTGGTCGCCTTGGCCTTCTCCAGCGACTCGAGCAGATTGTCCGCCGACTTGGCTGCCATGCGCGGCAGGGCGATCAGGTCATCGCGGTTCAGGCGGAACAGGTCGTCGACATGCTCGACGAGGTTGCGCTCGAGAAACAGGGTGATCCATTTCTCGCCGAGCCCATCGATGTCCATCGCCTTGCGACTGGCGAAGTGGCGGATCGCCTCGCGACGCTGCGCCGGGCAGAACAGCCCGCCGGTGCAGCGCGCGACCGCCTGCGCCTCGTCGCGCAGCACCTCGGACCCGCATTCCGGGCAGGTGGCGGGCAACTCGATCATCTGGGCATCATCGGGGCGCTTGTCCGGGAGCACCTCGATGATCTCGGGAATCACGTCACCGGCGCGGCGCACGCGCACCCAGTCACCGATACGCACGTCCTTGCGCTCGATCTCGTCCATGTTGTGCAGGGTGATATTGGCGACGATCACCCCGCCCACGGCCACCGGCTCGACCCGGGCCACCGGCGTGAGCGCGCCGGTACGCCCGACCTGGAACTCGACCTCGCGCACCTGCGTGAGCTTTTCCTCGGCGGGGAATTTCCAGGCGATCGCCCAGCGCGGCGCGCGCGCGACGAAGCCGAGACGCTGTTGATCCGCCAGCGAATCGACCTTGTAGACCACGCCATCGATATCGAAGGCCAACCCCTCACGTTTTTCGCCCAGCGAGGCGTGGAAGGCCTGCGCCCCATCCAGCCCCTCGACCCGGTCGCGATGCTCCGCGACCGAAAACCCCAGTTGCTCAAGCCAGTCGAGCCAGCCCGACTGGGTCTCGGGCGCCTCGATGCCGTCGACCGCACCGATGCCATAGGCGAAGAAATGCAGCGGCCGACTGGCCGTGACCCTGGGGTCCTTCTGTCGCAGCGAACCGGCCGCGGCGTTGCGCGGGTTGGCAAACACCTTCTCGCCGCGTCGTTCGGCACGACGGTTGATCTCGGCGAAGGAGGCGTGGGGCATCACCACCTCACCACGGACCTCGACCCGGCTGGCCGCCGGCAGATCGAGCGCAAAGGGCACGGTCTCGATGGTGCGGACGTTGTCGGTCACGTCCTCGCCGCGTCGACCATCGCCGCGGGTCGCGGCCCGGGCGAGCATGCCGCCCTCGTAGGTGAGGCTGATGGCCAGCCCGTCGAACTTGGGCTCGGCCAGGTAATGCACCGGCTCGTTGCGGCCGAGACGCTCGCGCACGCGCCGGTCGAAGGCGGCGAACTCGTCGGCATCGAAGGCGTTGTCGAGCGACAGCATCGGCACGCGATGCTCGACCGCCTCGAAGGCGTGGCTGGGCGGGGCGCCCACCGTCTGGGTGGGCGAGTCGGGGGTAATCCAGTCGGGGTGCTTCTGCTCGATCGCCTCGAGTTCGCGCATCAGCGCGTCGTACTCGGCATCCGGGACCGTGGGGCGGTCGAGGGCGTAGTAGCGGAAGTTGTGCTGGTTGATCTCGGCGCGCAGGGCTGCGAGGCGCTTGCGGTCATCGCTATCGCTCATACGCAGCGACTCAGCCGTGAATATCGATCAGTTCGCGATACCGGTCGATCGACTCGCTGTCCAGCGGCTCGCGACGGTCGTCGATCAGCATGGCATCCAGCGATTCGGCCAGCGAGGTGGCCACCTGGTGCATGCGCTCGAAGACCAGCGACGGATCGGCGCCGCCGCGTACCGGCAGTTGCATGAACAACGCCAGCGCGGGGGTTTCGAAGGAGGAGAGATCGTCGGGGTTGAACTGCCCCGGAGAGACGGCATTCATCAGCGAGAACCAGTCGGCCCCATCGATATCCTGAAAGTGGTAGATCGCGAACTCGCCGAATTCGAAGCCGGAATCCTCGATCGCACGACGCACCCGTTCGGGCGGCATCGTCGCCTGCTCCCGGTCGACGATCATCATCGAGATAACCGCCCCGCTGGCCGACGCGTCGGCATCTGCCGATTCGGCAGCTGCAACGGTCTCGGTATCGTTCGAGCCCTGGGCGGAATCCGGCTCGGCGGGCTCGTCGACCGACGGTTGCGGCTCGGTGCGCGGGCTCGCCTGTCCCTGGCGGGTGACCTGCCCCTGGCGGGTGAACAGGCTGGAAAAGCCGGGCCGCGGGCGGGCCGACGATTCGTCTCGGACCGGGGGCTCCTCGTCAACCGGCGGCTCCTCGCGGACCGGTGGCTCGGCCGCCGGCTCGTTCCAACCCGAATCCGGTTCGGGCTCGATGGCCGGCTCCTCTCGCCATGGGCGCGAGGCAGCGGGCGACGGACGCTCGGGCTCGTCATCCGCATCCGGCGCACGCCAGACCACCCGGCCCGCGGAGGCGCCATCGATGAAGCCGTCCGCGTCGGGCCGTGACCAGCTGTCGTCGCCCCGTTCCGCGCCCAGCTCCAACTGCGGCTCGCGCCGCTCGCCCCGGGCACTTTCAGCACTTTCGGCATCCACCCTCGCGCCAACGCTGGTGTCGATCGGGTCGTGGTACTCGCCGCGATGCGACTGCCCAGCGCCGAGGTCGACGGCCTGCTCGCTGCGGTGGCGGCGGTACATCCAGATGATGCCGCCGATCACCAGCAGCCCCACCAGCAGAACAATCCAGCGCAACCATTCCATACCGTCTACTCCCCGAAACCCGGTGCCACGCACCCATTCACGCAGAGACTCCTGCCTGGCACGCAAAAACTGGCGGCCAACGCCAACTCGTCGGTTCGATAGGTCTGGTGGCTCACGGGTCCGCTCGCGACAATTGTTGGGAACATCCGGATCAGGTCTCGATCAGACCCACCGCGGCATCGATGTCGACGGACACGATGCGCGACACGCCGGCCTCGCGCATGGTCACGCCGACCAGCGCCGAGGCGCTCGCCATGGTGGTCTTGTTGTGGGTGATGTACATGAACTGCACCCGGTCCGACATGGCCGAAACCATAGCACAGAAGCGCCCGACGTTAGCCTCGTCCAGCGGGGCGTCGACCTCGTCGAGAATGCAGAACGGCGCGGGGTTGAGCTCGAAGATCGCGAAGATCAGGGCCGTGGCGGTCAGCGCCCGCTCACCCCCCGACAACAAGGACAGATGACTGATGCGCTTGCCGGGCGGACGGGCCATCAGGGCCACCCCGGCATCTAGCGGGTCGTCGCCGGTCAATTCCAGGCGAGCCTCGCCCCCACCGAACAGCGCCTCGAACCGCGGACCAAGGCGCTGGTTGACCGCGTGGAACGTCTCGCGGAAACGCTCGCGGGTCTGCCGATCCATGGTCTCGATCGCCTCGGCCAGCTGCGCCAGCGCCGACTCGACATCCGCGATCTGGCCACCCAGTTCCTCGCGACGCTGCTCGACCTCGCGATGATCCTCGATCGCGGAGAGGTTGACCGCGCCCAGCCGGCGGATCTGGGTCTCGAGATCGGCGAGCTCCGCAGCCAGGCGCTCGGCCACCCCCGACTCGACGGCCAGTTGCTCGATCGCCTCGGTCTCGGGCTCCTCCTCGTCGTCGGCGAGCTGGTCGCGGGCCTCCTGCAAACGGCCGCGGGCATGCTGCTCGCGGGTCTCGCCCTGGGCGCGATCGATGCGGGCCTGCTCGCTCTTCGCCCGGGCCGCGTCGCGCTCGCCACGCACCTCGACCACCGCCTGGCGCGCTGCGGCCTGGGTCTCGGTGGTCACCCGCTGATCGTCTCGCGCCCGGGCCTCGGCTGCCTCCGCCTCGGCGAGGCGCTCGGCCTGACGGGCCCGCTCGATCATCAAGCCCTCGCGCTCGGCCTGCGCCCGCTCGCGCTCGCGGGCCTGCTCATCCAGGCGACGGGCGATCGCCTCGCGCTCGTGATCCAGCCGCCGGGTCTCGTCGCCAAGCCGGGCGATGCTCTCGTCGCGCTGGTCGATCTCACGACGGGCCCGATGAAAGCGGTCGGCCGCCACGCGTGCGGCCTCACGAGCGGCCTCCAGTGCCTCACGGGCCGACTCCTGTCGTTCGACGGCCTGGTTGCGGCGCTGATCGGCCTCGGCCACGGCCTCGGCCGCCGCATCGCGCTCGGCCTCGAGCCGTGACTGCTCCCGGCGGGCGGCCTCCCGTTCCTCGGACTCGGCGGCCGCGCGGGCCTCGAGCTTTTCGACGGTCTGTTTCAGGCGCTCGAGGCGTTCACCGAGATGCCGGTCCGCCAGGCGCGCCGACTCGAGCGCGCGCGCCTGCTTGTCGCGTTCTTGGCGTGCGGCCTCGACGGCCTTGCGGTCGGCCTCGAACCGCCGCCGGCTCTCGTCCAGTGCCGTCTCGGCCTGTTCCAGTGAGACCTCGGCCTGCGTGATCCCCTCCTCGAGTTCGCGGCGACGGGCCAGGTGGGCCAGGTGGGTCGCGGCGCCCGCGTTGCCGCTGCGCCCCAGCCAGTGCCGCCCGACCCACCAGCCGGCCGGGGTGATCAGGAACTCGCCGGTCGCCAATGACGGGCGGCGGGCCAAGGCGGCATCCAGGTCCTCGACCGGCCGCCCCGGAAAGTCGCGCACGCGCTCGGCAAGCCAATCGGGATCGCGACCCGCCTGTGCCTCCAGCCACCAACCACCGGCGCCTTCCATCTCGTGGAACCGGTCGATCTCGGCGGCCACCATCGCATCGAGGTCCTCGACCATCTCGGCCTCCAGCGCCTCGCCCAGTGCATGACCGACCCAGGGCTCGCGGATATCGGCCTCGACCAGCCGCTCGACCAGTCGCGGCCCCGACGGACCGTCTGAATCTTGCGGCGCATGCGCGGCAAGCAATCGATCGAGGGCCTGCTGCTCGGCGGTGAGCCCATCGTGCACGTGACGCGCCTGGCGCCGAGCCTCATCCTTTTCGTTCAGGACGGCCTCGCTGGCCTCGACGGCCGCCACCGCCTCGTCATGGTCGCGTTCGATCGCCTTGATGGCTGTCTCGGCCGCCTCGACCTCGCCAGCGCGTTGCACGCGCTCGCGTTCCAGTTCGGCCCGTTCCTCACGCGCCCGACCCAGCTCGGCGGCGGCCGGGGCGGATTCGAGTCGCCGGTATTCGCGCGCCACGGCATCAAGACGCTCGCCGAGCCGCGCCTGCTCACGCTGCGGGCCAATACGCGCCTCGGCGGCGGTCATCGCCTCGCGGCGCAGTGAGTCGAGTTCGGCTTCGGCGATCGAGCGATGATCGCGGGCACGCTCGTGGGCGGCAGCGAGGTCATCGAGGGAGGCACGGGTGTCGCGCTGCTCGGTAATCAGGCGCTCACGGCGGGCCTCGGCCTCGCGGCGTTCGGCCTCGCGGCGTTCGGCGGTCTCCCGGTCGTGGTGCGCCTGCCGATCAAGCCCCTCAAGCCGGGCGTCGAGCTCGGCCTGGCGCGTGGTGACGGCATTGAGGTCGTTGGCCAGCCGGTACTTCTCGGCCGACAGCTCGGCCAGCCGCTCTCCGGCGGCCTGCAGGGCGCGTTCGGCCTCGTCCTGGGCCGCCTCGGCGGCGGAAACTCGCGCCTCGCAGGCCGCCTCGGTCTCGCCGGTGTCGGCGACGATCCGGTCGAGACGCTGACGCTCCTCGCGGGCCTGGATCAGGGCGACGGCCGCGGTCTCGACCTGGCGGCGGCGACGCACGGTGGATAGCTCGCGATATCGCCGCGCGGAGCGGGCCTGACGGGCGAGCGTGGCCTCCTGGCGCTCGAGCTCGGCGGCAATGTCGTTGAGCCGCGACAGGTTTTCCTCGGTGTGACCGATGCGATTGGCCGTCTCGCGGCGGCGCTCGCGGTAGACCGAGATGCCGGCGGCCTCCTCGAGGTAGCCGCGCAACTCGTCGGGCTTGGCGTCGACGATGCGGTTGACCTGCCCCTGCTCGATCACCGAGTAGGAGCGCGCGCCCACGCCGGTGCCGAGAAACAGGTCGACCACGTCGCGGCGACGCACGCGGGTGTTGTTGATCTCGTAGCGGGACTGGCCGTCGCGGTCGAGGCTGCGCCGGACCGTCAGCTCGTTGTAGGCGGCAAAGGGGCCGTGGATACGGCGCTCGCGGTTGTCGAAGGTCAGCTCGACCACGGCGCGACTGGCCGCAGCCCGCTCGCCACTGCCGGCAAAGATCAGGTCATCGAGGGCCTGACCGCGCAGGTGGCGGGCAGAGGATTCGCCCATTACCCAGCGCAGGGCATCGATCAGGTTGGATTTGCCACAGCCGTTGGGCCCGACGATCGCCAGGGTATTCGCCGGCAGGCGGATCTCGGTGGGCGAGGCGAACGACTTGAAGCCGGCGAGGTACAGGCGGGTCAGGCGCATGCAGCAACCACCTGCCACTGTGGGAACGGGCCTCGCCCGGGAAGGCGGCACCAGCCGCCCCCGTCGAGGCTTTGTGTCAGACCGATGCGGGGACACGCGCCAAAGGCGCGTTTCGCTTGCAAGGCAAGCTCGCACTGGGGCGGTCCCGACGTCTTTGCGGCTATTTTCCCTGAGGGAGCGGGCCTTGCCCGCGAAGGCAGCGCGAGCGGCCGTCCCGGTTCGAGCGATGCCGACAGACAATAACGCAGGCACTCGCCTGACGGCGCATGTCGCTTGCGGGGCACGCTCCCACCGGAGAGGTGGAAGCCGTGATCGGCCGCACCGGTCGGCAAGGGCCGGCTCGGGGCCTTATAATCCGTCCCCCGGTTAAACGCCCCGCTCACCATTTCATCTGCCGCAACAGGACACGCTTCCATGTCGACGCAACCCCGCAAGACACTCGAAACCTTCCCCAACCCGCATCCGGAACGCGACTATACCATTCACATGGAAGTGCCCGAGTTCACCTGCCTGTGCCCCAAGACCGGCCAGCCGGACTTCGCCACCATCCTGATCGATTTCGTGCCGGACCAGCAGTGCGTCGAGCTCAAATCGCTGAAGATGTACATGTGGTCGTTCCGCGAGGAAGGCGGCTTTCACGAGGCGATGACCAACCGCATCGCCGACGACATCGTCAACGCGATCAACCCGCGCTTTCTGCGCCTGACCGGCCGCTGGAACGTGCGCGGCGGCATCTGGACCAACGTGGTGGTCGAACACCGCCAGGACGGCTGGGCGCCGGCGCCGAAAGTCGAGCTGCCCTGATCCCATGGCGGCAGCCCGGCATCTCGGTATCGACGTCGGCACCTCGGGGCTGCGCATCGCCGCCCTGGATGTCACCGGCAACTGCCTCTGGCTGGAAAAGGCCGACTGGCCGACGCCACCGCCCCCTGACGGCCACGAGCAGAACCCGACCGACTGGTGGGCGGCGTTCGACCGCCTGATGGGCCATCTCGGCGAAGAAGGGCGGCTGGCCGAGGTCCACTCGTTGGCCTTTGCCGGCACCTCGGGCACGGTGCTGACCATCGATGCCGACGGCTGGCCACAAGGGCCGGCGCTGATGTACGACGACCCGCAGGGGCGCGAGCAGCTCGTTAAACTGCGCCGGCTGGAACTCGACCCCGACGCCCAGCTGTCCGCGCTCGCCCGCTGGCGGTTTCTGGCCGAGGAGCGCGGCCAGGCCGGACGACCGGTCAGCCAGGCCGACTGGTTCGTCACCCGCCTGACCGGCCAGCATGTCAGCGACAGCAACAACGCGCTCAAGTGGGGCTTCGATGCGGTGACCGAACGCTGGCCGGCCGCCCTGCTCGATCGATTCGGCGACCGCCTGCCCGAGGTGCGTCGCCCCGGCACCGCCGTCGCGTCCATCACGCCCGACCTGGCCCGACGCTGGGGCCTGCCGGAGGGCGTGATCGTCGCCGCCGGCACCACCGACTCGATGGCCGCCCTCTGGGCCAGCGGCGCGAGCGAGGAAGGTGACGGCGTGACCAGCCTGGGCTCAACGCTGGCCCTGAAACTGATCAGCGAAGCCCCGGTGAGCGATGCGGCCAGCGGGGTGTACAGCCATCGTTTCGGTCACCGCTTCGCGGTCTCCGGGGCATCCAATACCGGCGGTCGGGTACTGGCCGCGTTTTTCGATGCCGAAGCATTGGCCAGCTTGAGCGAATCGGTCGACCCGGCGGCCCCGGACACCCTGGGTTACTGGCCGCTGGCCGGGCGAGGCGAACGGTTTCCCGTGGTCGCCCCCGAGATGAGCCCGCGGCTGACACCGCGCCCGGACGACCCGGCCGCGTTCCTCGGTGGCCTGTTGCGCGGCATCGCGCGGATCGAGGCCCTGGGTTATCGACGTTTCGCCGCGCTGGGGGGCACGGCCGTGCGACGGGTGCTGTCCTCCGGTGGCGGGGCGCGCAGCCCGGTATTCTCCCGCATCCGCGAACGCACACTGGGCGTGCCGGTGCAGACGGCCGAGCACACCGAGGCAGCCGTGGGCGCGGCACGCCTAGCGGCATTGTCCAAAGGAGAGAGCACATGACCCAACCACTCACGCAGGTGGCGCGCGAAATGGGCGGGCTGGGTTACTGGGTGGCCGGCTGGCGGCTGATGTGGCAGCCGGGGTTGCGCCGCTTCACCCTGATCCCGCTTTTCATCAACACCCTGCTGTTCGGCCTGGCCGGCTGGCTACTGCTGAGCGTCGCCGGCGACTGGGTCGAGGGCCTGCTGCCCGATTGGCTCGATTTCCTCTACTGGCTGCTGATGCCCATCGTGGTGCTCGGCCTCCTGTTGGCGACCTTTTTCACCTTCACGCTGGTGGCCAACCTAATCGCGGCGCCGTTCAACGCCGTGCTTGCCGCCCGGGTCGAGACGCATTTGACCGGACAACCGCCGGCCGAGGACGACCAGGACATGATCACCGGCGCAGTTGGCGCGGTGGCCGGCGAGATCGGCCGGTTGCTCTACCTAGCGGCCTGGGCGTTCCCGCTGGTGATCCTGTGGTTCGTCCCCGTTCTGAACCTGTTGGCCCCGTTCGCCTGGTTCCTGTTCTCGGCCTGGATGATGAGCCTGGAATACGTCGACAACCCGGCGGGGAACCACGGTCTCTCGTTTCGCGAGCAACGCCGCCGCCTGCGCCAGCGACCCGCCCTGACACTCGGCTTCGGCAGCCTGATGACGCTGATGACCATGGTGCCCGTGGCGAATTTCTTTGCCATGCCGGTGGGCGTCTGCGGCGCGACCCGGATGTGGGTGGAAGGGTTCGAGGGAAAGGCCGTCAGAGCTAAGGACCGATAGCCGAGAGCTCGTCGAGATTCGGTCGTCCGTTGGCATGCCTGGGCCGGGGCGGCCTTCGCGCGCAGGGCGCGCTCCCACCACGGTGGGGTAGCCGCTAGACGAAGGGGAAGGCACCACCGTGGGAACTGCCCCGCAAGAGAAACGCGCCAACGGCGCGTACCCCCTTGTCGGACGGAAAGCTCTAACCGAAGCGATGACGTCCCTCGGACTCAGCCCTTGCGCGACTCGCGGCCCGGTGAACGCCGACGGGCCTCGGCCTTCTTCTGCTTGACCTTCTGCAGCGGGGTGCGCCGGTCGACCTTGCCCTCGTAGGGGTTCGAGTCGGTGCGGAATTCGATCCGGATGGGGGTGCCCATCAGGTCGTGTTCGCGGCGGAAGTAGGACTCGAGGTAGCGGTGATAATGCCCCGGCAGGCGCTTGGTCTGCTTGCCGTGAATGACGATGATCGGCGGGTTGCTGCCGCCCTGGTGGGCATAGCGCAGGCGGATGCGCCGTCCGTGTACCAGGGGCGGCTGGTGCTGCTCCACGGCGGCGCCCAGCGTCCGGGTGAGCGCGTTGGTCGAGATAGAGCGCATGGCCGCGTCATAGGCCTGATCGACGCTCTCGAACAGGTGACCCACGCCGGTGCCGTGCAAGGCGGAAATGCGATGGATCTTGGCGTAATTGATAAAGCCGAGCTTGCGCTCGATTTCCGAGGCCACGCGCTCGCGCACGTCAGATTCCAGCCCGTCCCACTTGTTGACCGCGATCACCAGGGCCCGACCACGCTCGTGGATGAAACCCAACAGGTGTTGGTCCTGCTCGGTAATGCCGGTGTGCGCATCGAGCACCAGGATCACGACATTGGCCGCGTCGATCGCCTGCAACGTCTTGACGATGCTGAACTTCTCGATCGCCTCGCCGACGCGCGACTTGCGCCGCACCCCGGCGGTATCGATCAGCGTGTAGGGCTTGTCGTCCCGCTCGAAGGGGATCTTGATCGAATCGCGGGTGGTGCCCGGCTCGTCGAAGGCGAGCACGCGCGACTCGCCCAGCAAGCGGTTGGTCAGGGTGGATTTGCCCACGTTGGGGCGACCGACCAGGGCGACGGTGATCCCTCGCCCCTCGGGCTCCTCGGCCGGCTCCTCGGCGAGCTCCGGCGGCAGCATCATCTCGAGCCGCTCCCACAGCCCGCCGATGCCGCGCCCGTGCGAGGCGGCGATGTATTCGGGCTCGCCCATGCCCAGCGCCCAGAACTCGGCCTGCACCTCGTGCTCGTCGACACCGTCGGTCTTGTTGGCCACCAGCAGCACCGGCTTGCCCGTCCGGCGCAACTCCGCGGCAATCTGCTCGTCGGCGGCGG
This sequence comes from Guyparkeria halopsychrophila, assembly GCF_044582135.1. Lineage (NCBI taxonomy): Bacteria > Pseudomonadati > Pseudomonadota > Gammaproteobacteria > Chromatiales > Thioalkalibacteraceae > Guyparkeria > Guyparkeria halopsychrophila. Next base: position 153,683 of record NZ_JBDODP010000001.1, read on the forward strand.
TCAGCCCGGCCCGCCCATCGACGAGGAACGCGATCAGGTCGGCCTCCTCGACGGCCAGCCAGGCCTGATCCTCCATCAGGGCCTCGATGCCGCCCCGCTCGCCGGTCAGCCCGCCGGTGTCGATCACCAGCCAACCGCGTTCCTCGTGGTAGGCCTCGCCGTACTGCCGATCGCGGGTCAGGCCGGCAAAATCGGCTACCAGTGCATCACGACTGCGAGTGAGCTGGTTGAACAGCGTCGACTTGCCCACGTTGGGACGGCCGACCAGGGCGATAACGGGTTTCATCGGATCACGGGACTCGTGGAGTGGCAGATGCCGAAATTAGTCAAGCGTGAACACCCGCAGTTTGCCGTCGCGGGTGACCGCGAGGCCCTGGCCGCCGGCCTGCTGGATCGGATCGATCAGCGGGTCACCCCAGTCGGCCCGGCCGATCAGCGCACCGCTGGTGGTCGAGAGCACGTGTACGTAGCCCTCACGATCACCGACGACCAGATAGCCATTGATCAGGGCCGGGCCGGTCAGGCCGCGGTGCTTGAGATCGGATTGGCGCCACAGGGCGTCGCCGCTGCGGCGATCGATCGCCCAGATCACGCCGTCGGCGTCGCTCAGGTAGAGCGCACGACCACCGGCCGCCATGTTGCTGGTGTTGGAGAAATCACGTGACCACAGCTCGCGCCCGCCCTGGGCCGCCATGGCGACCAACTTGCCCTGGTAGGTCGCGGCGTAGAACACGCCATCGACAAACACCGGCGTGGCGTCGACGTCCACCATGCGATCGACATCGGTCCGACCGGTGGGCAGCGCCACGGCCTGGCTCCACAGCTCCCGGCCGTCCTCGCGGGCGAAGACGGCGATCGTGCCGTCGTCGAAACCGGCGGCCAGGGCGTCAGGGAACATCAGCACGCGACCCTGGCCCTGCAGGGTCAGGGCAGGCGGGTTCTTCGACTGACGCCAGCGCACCTTGCCGGTCTCGGCATCCAGTACGGCCAACGTGCCGTTACGACCGCGCACGGCCACGTCACCGAAGCCGACCGACGGAGCGGCATCCACGGAACTGCGAATCGAGGCATCCCAGCGACGCTCGCCAGTGTCGGCGGCCAGGGCGAAGACGCGACCGTCCTCGCTGCCGAAAACCACGATGTTTTCGCCGGCCCCGCCGCCGACACTCAGGTCGGCATCGAGATCGACCGACCACAGCCGCTTGCCCGACTCGAGGTCGTAGGCGAGCACGTCGCCCTGCGGTCCGGCCACGAAGACACGCCCCTCGTCCTCGACCGGCGCGATGGCGGTCAGCTGATTGTCCTGATCACCGCCGGAGGAAGCGCTCCAGGCGACCTGGGGCGCTTGCTGGTTGTCGATTTCCTGCAGCGGCGTGGGCTTGACCAACTCGCGCGGCGCCGAACAGCCGGCCAGGACGACGGCCAGGACGACGGCCAGCGGCAGGGTCCACCGAGTGTATTGCGTGGTCATCATGACGCCTCCTCCGCGTTCGCCGGCAGGCTATCGAGCTTCATCTGCAGCAGGTCATTGGCGGCATCCGACTCGACCGCGGTTTCGTAGGCCTCGCGGGCGGCGATCAGGTCACCGCGTTCGGCGAGGATATCGCCCCGCAGTTCGGCGAACAGCCCGCCGAAACCGGCCGGCGGGTTGGCCAGTCGCTCGAGCGCGGCGTCGTGCTCGCCCTGCGCCCAGAGCACCCGGGCGAGCCGCAGATCAACCGTCGCGACCAGCTGGACCCGGTCGGCGCTCGCGCGCGCCCGCTCCAGATAGGACGCGGCCGTTTCGAGATCGTTGTTCTCGACGGCGGCACCGGCACCGATCAGCCAGGCCAACGAGGTGTAACTGGTGCCGTCGTGACTGGTAGCGACCTCGCGCGCCCGCTCGACCACGTCACCTTCACCGCGGACCGCCATCTGCTCGAGATGGGCAAAGGCCGCGGAGGCCGAAGCGACCCGATTGTCCTGCCAGCCCTGCCAGCCCTGCCAGCCGACCAGGGCGGCAAGCCCGAGCACGACCCCGGCAATCACCGTCTTGCCGTGCTCCGACCACCAATCGCGGATGCGTTCAATCTGTTCTTCGTCTGAGGCGACCATAGGGGTTCCCGAAAATGTTCCCGAAATACGTTAGTTAGTGGCCAAGAGGGTGTCGAGGGCGTCCGCGGCGACGGTCTGCTGCTCGCCTTCGCCGCGCAGCGGCTTGACCGAGACCTGCTCGCCGGTCTCGTCCTCGACGATCAGCGCGGTCGCGGCGCCACTACGGTCCGCGCGCTTAAACTGTGCCTTGAGGCTGCCGCCGTCGAGATTACACTGCACCCGTCGACCGACCAAGGTGCGACGCAGGCGGTCGGCCAGCCGCAACCCCGCCCCCTGGCGAGCCACCTCCGGCACGACCACGTAGATGTCGGCACGACCCGCATCCGCGGGCGTGTCGGCCAGCGACAGCAATCGCTCGATACCGATCGCGAACCCGGCCGCCGGTGTGGCACGGCCGCCGAGCTGTTCGACCAGCCCATCGTAGCGACCGCCCGCGCAGATGGTGCCCTGGGCGCCCAGCGACTCGGTGATCCACTCGAATACCAGCTTGTTGTAGTAGTCCAGCCCGCGCACCAGCCGCGGGTTGACCCGATACTCGATGCCCAGCGCGTCGAGCAGCTCGCAGGTCTTACGGAAGTCGGCGGCCGAATCCTCGTCGAGGTAATCGGCCAGTTTCGGGGCCGCCTCGAGAATCTCCTGGATCGCCGGGTTCTTGCTGTCGAGCACGCGCAGCGGGTTGTCGTGCAGGCGACGGCGCGCCTCCTCGTCCAGCTGATCGGCGTGTGACTCCAGATACTCGACCAGTACCTCGCGGTGGCGGGCACGCGCCTCGGGCTGGCCCAGCGTGTTGATCTCCAGGCGCACGTCCTGGATGCCGAGGCGATCCCAGAGCGAGGCGGCCATCTGGATCAACTCCACCTCCAGCTCCGGCCCGGCCACGCCGAAGGTCTCGACGCCGAACTGGTGGAACTGGCGATAGCGGCCCTTCTGCGGGCGCTCGTGGCGGAACATCGGCCCGGTGTACCACAGCCGACGCTGCTGGTTGTGGATGATGCCGTGCTGCAGGCAGGCGCGCACGCAGCCGGCCGTGCCCTCCGGGCGCAGGGTGAGCGAATCGCCGTTGCGGTCGTCGAAGGTGTACATCTCCTTCTCGACGATGTCGGTCACCTCGCCGATCGACCGGGCGAACAGCGCGGTCTGCTCGACGATCGGCATGCGGATTTCCTCGTAACCGTAGGCGGCGGCGGTCTCGCGCAGCGCGGTCTCCAGCCGCTGCCAGGCGGGCGTGTCGTCGGGCAGCACGTCGTGCATGCCCCGGATACTCTTGGGCGTCTTGCTCATCTTGGGATCAGGTTATCGGTCGTCGCTGGAATCGTGGGCCGCCTCATGGGCGGCCTTGTCCCGGGCGACGCGCTCGCGAATGGTGTGTTCGATCTGGTCGACCAGCTCTTCTTCGGACAATTTGCGCGAGGGCTTGCCGTCGACGTACAGGAGATTGGGCTGGCCGCCGGTCAGGCCGATGGACGCCTCGCGGGCCTCGCCGGGGCCGTTGACCACGCAGCCGATCACGGCGACATCCATGGGGAGGTCGATGTCCTCGATACGCTCCTCCAGGGCGTTGACGGTCTTGATCACGTCGAACTCCTGGCGGGCACAGGACGGACAGGCGATCAGGTTGACGCCACGGCTGCGCAATTTCAGTGACTTCAAGATATCCCAGCCGACCTTGACCTCTTCGACCGGGTCGGCGGCCAGCGAGACGCGCAGGGTGTCGCCGATGCCCTCGGCCAGCAGCATGCCCAAGCCCACCGCCGACTTGACCGCCCCGGCGCGCGACCCGCCCGCCTCGGTGATCCCCAGGTGCAGCGGCTGCTCGATCTGGGTGGCCAGCTTGCGGTAGGCGCCCAGGGTCATCCAGACGTCGGAGGCCTTCAAGGAGACCTTGAATTCGGGATAGTCGAGCCGGTCGAGGATGTCGATGTGCCGCAGGGCGGACTCGACCAGCGCGTCCGGGGTCGGCTCGCCGTACTTCTGCTGCAGGTCTTTCTCCAGCGAGCCGGCGTTGACGCCGATGCGCAGCGGGATGCCGTGGTCACGTGCCGAGTCGATCACCTGGCGCACCCGGTCCTCGCGGCCGATATTGCCCGGGTTGATGCGCAGGCAATCGGCACCGAGCTCCGCCACGCGCAGGGCGATGCGGTAGTCGAAGTGGATGTCGGTGATCAGCGGGATCGAGACCCGCTGCTTGATCTTGCCGAAGGCCTCGGCGGCCTCCATGTTGGGCACGGAGACCCGCACCAGGTCCGCGCCGGCGGCCATCAGACGCTCGATCTGCGCAACCGTCGCCTCGACATCGCAGGTATCGGCGTTGGTCATCGACTGGACGGAGATCGGCGCATCGCCACCCACGCCCACGGATCCGACCTGGATCCGACGGGACAAGCGACGCGTCACCGGAATCGGTTGAAAACTCATGAATTCCCCACGGTCGTTCGCAGCACGCCGGTGTTATCGCTGGCCTCGCCCAGCTCAACCGGTTCGCCCTGGTATTCAACCTCGAACCCCTCGGGATGCCCCAGCACCAGCGAGAACGGCCCGGCGGCCTCGGCAAACGCGCGCTCCTCGCCGGCGGCCAGCACGTCGTACATCAACCGCTCGCCATTGCCGTCACGCACCTCGACCCAGCTGTCGGCGCGGGTGGCGCGCAGCAGCAGGGCCGGCGGCCTGTCGGCGGCCGGCTCGGCCGAGGCAACCGTTGCATCGGCGTTTGGCTCGCTGTCGGCGGCATCGGCGGATGGGCCGGACTCGCCCTCCGCGGGCTGGTCACGACCTTCCCCCAACGCACCGATCGCGGCCAGGCGCTCGCCGGGCAGCGCCAGCGAGACACCCTCGACCGGCCCGGCGGCCGTCTCGGTCGGCGCAGGGGCCTCGGTCGGCGGTGCGGGGGGCTCGTCGAGGGCACCTTCGATGGCCGGACGCTCGTCGCCCGAGCCCTCGCCGTCAACGGGAGCCGAATCGGCGTTGGTCGAGGACTCGGCCGTCTCGCCACTCAAGTCAGCCCACCAGGCCTGCACACGATCGGCATCCAGGCGCGAGAGGGCCACTACCACGATCGCGATGACGATCAGGATGCCGAGCCATGCCAGCAAGCGACGGCCAAGGCGACCACCGCGGGGCTCCATGACATCCAGTGTCGGGTGGATGCCTCCCTGCACCACCCCGTTATTGTCCGGGGCACGCTGGGCATTGTATTGGGCGATCAGTTCGTCGCCGTCGAGGCCCAGTTGCCCGGCCCAGGTCCGCAGGTAGGCAAGGATGTACGGACGACCCGGCACGGCGTCGAGCTCGTCGCGTTCAATGCGCTCGATCACCTTCAGATCGAGGTTGAGTGGCTGGGCCAGATCGGCGGTGCTCAGACCGACGGCTTCGCGGCCATGCCGGATGCGTTCGCCGACACTGGGGCCGGTGACGTCCTGCCCAAGGGTGATCGCCTCGTCCGGCTCATGGACCGTTGCTCCAACCGCGGGCTCACGCCGCTCCTGCTCGCTCATCGACTGCCTCCCTGTTCCAGTGCCTGGGCCTCCGGCGAATCCGGGAATCGGCCGCGCAGGATCAAGCGGTGGTTCTTCAATGCCTGCTCGTCACCCACCATGCGATCGATCGCGATCGCGACGGTCAGCGACCGCGGGGTGTGCCGATGGCGTGATTCGTATTGCCGCATCACCTCGGCCGCCTCGGCCGCCTCGCCGGTTTCCAGCAAGGCCTGCGCCACACCCAGCAGGGCCGCCGGCTGGCGTGCGCCCTCGGCCACGGCACGACGGAACTGGGCCAGCGCCTGGGCTTGGTCGCCGGCCTGCTGGTAGCAGCGGCCGGAGTTGACCAGGGCGTATTCCGGGGTCTCGTACAACGGGTCGCCATAGGCCCGACCAAACATCGCCTGAGCGCGCTCGTAATCGCCCTGCGAGCAGAGAAAACCGCCGTAGTTGTTCGCCATGTCCGAATTATCGCCATCGAGACGAACGGCCCGGGCGAAGGCCTTGGCGGCCTTGTCGTCCTCACCCAGGCGCTGGAGCAGCAGGGCATGGACGTGGTGGGCCGGGGCGTAGCCGCTGTCGAACCGGATCGCCCGCCGGACCTTCTCCATGGAAATCTTGAGCTCGCCCTCGCGCATGTAGCCCGCGGCCAGCTCGGTATTGATCTCGGCGGCCTGACGATTTTCGCCGACGTGGCGCTCGACCGAGCCACGATCGCCCTCCAGGCCGCCGGTCGTCGCGCAGCCGGTCAAGCCGAGCACCACCACGCACACGCTCAACAGGCGGTGGCTCATCGAGTCACCTCCACGACGCCCTGGCCCAGCCCCATCTGCGCCAGCCGATCCGACCGCCGCGAGCGATCGGCGACCTTGCCCGCCAGCTGGCCGCAGGCGGCATCGATATCGTCACCGCGCGTCTTGCGCGGCACGGTGTTGATCCCCACCGCCTTGAGTTGCGCCCGGAACCGCTCGATGCGGTTGCGCGAGGAGCGCTCGTAGCCGGAACCCTCGAAAGGGTTGAACGGGATCAGATTGATCTTGACCGCCTCCTTGCGCGGGCCGAGCAGGGCAATCAGTTCGTCGGCATGCTCGGGGGTATCATTGACCCCCTGGATCATCACGTACTCGTAGATGATCGCCCCATGAGGCACCACCTCAGCGTAGCGGTCGCAGGCGGCCATTAACTGGTCGAGCGGGTACTTCTCGTTGATCGGCACCAGCTCGTTACGCAACACATCGTTGGACGCATGCAGCGAAATCGCAAGCGAAATCGGCAGCCGCTGGCCCAACCGATCGATCGCCGGGACGATGCCGGAGGTCGAGATGGTCACCCGCCGCTTGGACAGGCCGTACGCGTGGTCATCAAGCATCAGCTCGGCGGCGTCCACCACCGCCTGCTCGTTGAGCAGCGGCTCGCCCATGCCCATGAAGACCACGTTGCTAATCGCCTTGCCGGTCGGCAAGCGACGTTCGATCAATCGTTCGGCCAGCCAGAGCTGACCAACGATCTCCGCGGTCGACAGGTTGCGATTGAAGCCCTGTCGGCCGGTCGAGCAGAAGGTGCAGGTGAGCGAACAGCCCACCTGCGAGGAAATACAGAGGGTCGCGCGGTCGTCCTCGGGGATGTAGACCATCTCCACGGAGTTGCCGCCGCCCGTATCGACGAGAAACTTGCGCGTCCCGTCCTTCGATTCCTGGTCGAGCAGGATCTCGGGGGCCTGGATGCAGGCGATCTCCTTGAGCTTCTCACGGAGGCTCTTGGCCAGATCGGTCATCGCGTCGAAGTCTTCGACCCGACGCTGGTGCACCCACTTGAGCACCTGGTTGGCACGGAAGGGCTTCTCGCCCATCTCCGCGAACCAGGCACGCAGGCGGCTAGGCGCCAGGCCCAGCAGGTTGATGCGTTCGTCGGTCGAAGTCATTCAGGCCACCCGTGTCATGACCCGAGAAGGTGCCAGCGATCTTAGCGGCTGGTCAACTCGTCGGGCTTGAAGAAGAAGTCGATCTCGGTGCGCGCGTTCTCGGCACTGTCCGAACCGTGGACCGCGTTGGCGTCGATCGACTCGGCGAAGTCGGCGCGGATGGTGCCCGGCTCGGCATCCTTCGGGTTGGTCGCGCCCATCAGGTCACGGTTCTTGGCGACGGCGTTTTCGCCCTCGAGCACCTGGACGAACACCGGGCCGGAGATCATGAAGCCGACCAGTTCGCCGAAGAACGGGCGCTCCTTGTGGACCGCGTAAAAGCCTTCGGCCTGCTCGCGGGTGAGTTGCAGCATGCGCGCACCGACCACCGACAGGCCGGCATCCTCGAAGCGCGAGATGATCTGACCAACCACGTTCTTGGCAACGGCATCTGGCTTGATGATCGAAAGGGTGCGTTCTACGGCCATGAAATTATCTCCTGGTCGGGCGGGATCGGACCGCCCCGGTGAAACGTGAAAAAGAAAACGGAAACAGGAAGCTGTCGCTCACCGAGGGTGAGCGACAGCAAAGCGCGATAGTTTAAGGAACCTCTGCACGAATAGCCAATGCCTCTGGCTTACCGGCTTGTTCGCCATCAAGGCGCCGATTCGAAGTCGGGCTCGTTGCCCGCCGAGAATCGGCAACACCGAGGGCGAGCAAGCCGGCAAGCCCCGGAGGGCGGGTCGCCAGGCACCCACCTGCGGCGTTGCAGCGCTTGCCAATGACTACGGCCATTGGGCGGCGCGCTACGCCTTGCATCTGGGCGCCTGGCGACCCGCAGAGGCGTTGGCTATTCGCGCAGAGATTCCTTGACGATTCACCGGAAAACAATCCATGCGAACCGATCGGGCGGCAGCCGGAGCGACAGCCGCGCCGAACCGGTCGATCAGGGACCGACGCCCCGCATGCCGGTAGCGACGGCTTGGGAGCGCTCGTCGCGCGTCTGCTGCAGCTGATTGTCCTGGCGGGCGGAGACGCCGAGCACGTCGGGCTGCTCCACCAGGTCGGCCAGGGAAATGGACTCGAGGAACCCCTGGATCTGCGCCGACAGCCCCATCCAGAGGTCGTGGGCAAGACACTGGCCGCCGTCCTGGCAGTTGCCGCGTCCCCCGCACCGGGTGACGTCGACCACCTCGTCGACCGCGTGGACGATCTCGGCGACGTTGATCCGCGCCGGCTCCCGGGCCAGCTGGTAACCGCCACCCGGGCCACGCACGCTGCTGACCAGTTGCCCGCGGCCCAACTGGGCGAACAGCTGCTCGAGGTAGGAAAGCGACAACGACTGTCGTTCGGCGATGTCGGCTAGTGCCGTCGGCTGGCCGTGGTCATGGATGGCCAGGTCGAGCATGGCCGTGACGGCGTAGCGGCCCTTGGTCGTCAGCCTCATTGCAAACCTCCGGGCAGCCCCTCTCGGGGCCGCCAAAACGGGTCAATCCCGAGCGGGACTCTCGGGGATAGTCGCCCCATCATAGTCCGGCGACAGGGCGCTGTATATGGGTGGCCGCCTGTCGGGTCAGTCGCGCCGAACCGAGCCCTCATCGACCGCCTCGTCGCGACCGCAACCGATCAGTCGGTCTTCCTCGTCGAGATGGCAGCCATCCAGGCTGGGACGACTCGGTCGAGAGACGTCCACCCCCAGCGAGCGCAAGGCGTCAGCCATCTCGTCGAGCTGACCGTCGACCGTCTGGACGTGATCGAGCAGGCGATCGACCACCGTCGCCACTGGATCGGGCATGTCGCGGGCCACGCCGTAGGCATCGAAACCCAGCCGTTGGGCCACGCGTCGCTTGGTCTCGTTTTGCTCAGCATGCTGTTCGACCATGCGCGCGGGGATGCCAACCAGGGTCGCGCCGTCGGGCGCATCCTTGAGCACCACGGCGTTCGAGCCGACCCGCACGCCCTCGCCGAGGGTGATCGGCCCGAGGATCTTTGCCCCGGCCCCAACTACCACGCCGGCGCCCAGGGTCGGGTGACGCTTGCCCTCGCGCCAGGTGGTGCCGCCCAGCGTGACGCCGTGATAGAGGGTGCAGTCATCGCCGATCTCGGCGGTCTCGCCGATCACCACGCCCATGCCGTGATCGATGAAAAAACGGTGTCCGATCTCGGCACCGGGGTGGATCTCGATACCGGTCAGCCAGCGGCTGACGTTGGAGATCAGCCGGGCCAGCAAGCGCCAGTTGTGCCGCCACAAGGCATGGGCGACGCGGTGCCACCAGACGGCGTGCAGACCCGGATAGGTCAGCGCGATCTCCCAGCGGCTACGCGCCGCCGGGTCGCGGTCGAACACGCTGTCGACGTCATCAAGAATCGTTTTCCACCAACCCATGCACTTGCTCCGCAATCTATCGATCAATCCGCCCCGCCGCGCCCCTTTCGGGAAAGCGCGGTCAGCATGCCCTGCAGGATCTGCAACTCATCGCGCCGTGGCTCGGCCCGGTTGAGCATCACGCGCAGGCGCTGCATCAACCGCCGGGCGTGGCGCTCCGTCTCCGCCGCGTCGGCGCCGGGGAAGTAGTCGCGCTCGGCCAGCGCCGCCTCGAGACGAGCGCAGAGTGTAGCAAGCTCGGCCTTGCGGGCCGGCGGCTCGCCGCCGGCCTGCAACGGTTCCGGCTGGCGCGAGGCGTGGAACAACTCGTAGGCCACCAACTGGACCGCCTGGGCGAGGTTGAGCACCGGGTAGTCCGGATTGGCATGCAACGCGAGCAGATGATCGGCCACGCCCAACTCCTCGTTGGTCAGCCCGGTGCGCTCGGCGCCGAACAGGATGCTGACCCGGCCGGGCGAACCGGCCGGCAGTGAGCCGACCTGCCGCAGGACCTCAGCGGCCGCCGCCCGCCCATCGAGCAACGGCAGGGCCAGGCTGCGCGTCCGGGCGGTCGTCGCCCACACGGCCACCGAGTCGGCCACCGCCGCGTCGACCGAATCGACCACGCGCGCCGCGTCCAGCACGTCGGCGGCATGCGTGGCCACCGCCCGGGCCTTGTCGTCGATCGCCGCCCGACTAGCTCGGGGCGCGACCAGCACCAGCTGCGAGAGACCCATGGTCTTCATCGCCCGGGCGGCGGCGCCGATGTTCTCGGCCATCGACGTCTGGCAAAGCACGATCTCGATCCGCGCAAGGAACTCGGCGGAGGGCATGGTGTGCGTGGGAGCGGACGATTGCGGCATGGCTGACATAGGGGCGTTTACGCGTATAATTCCGGATCCGAGGAACGGGGCGCCATCAGCGTCCCGACCGGGCATCACGGTCCATTCGACCGGCCCGGACGCGCCACCGGCAGTGAGGAAACCGCCTGCCACGGCCCGTCATCCACCATTCGCTCGTCGAGCCGACCAGACCATTATGCCGCACCCCATGCTCAATATCGCCGTGCGCGCCGCCCGCGCCGCCGGCAGCATCATCTCCCGCAGCCGCGATCGCGTGAACGACCTCACTATCGAGTCGAAAAAGCGTAACGACTTCGTCAGCGAGGTCGACCACCAGGCCGAGGCGGCGATCATCGACACCCTGCTGCGCGCCTACCCCGACCACAGCATCCTCGCCGAGGAGTCCGGCGCGGCCGGGCAGGAAGACGCCGAGTTTCGCTGGATCATCGATCCGCTCGACGGTACCACCAACTTTCTGCACGGCATCGGCCACTACGCGGTCTCCATCGCACTGGAACGCAAGGGCCGACTGGAACTGGGGGTGATCTACAACCCGGTGAACCAGGAACTGTTCACCGCCGAGCGCGGCGGCGGGGCCTTTCTCGACAACCGCCGCATCCGCGTCACCCCGCGCAAGGGGCTGGACGGCGCGTTGCTGGGCACCGGCATTCCGTTCCGCGACGACCAGAACCTCGAGCGCTACATCGCGACCTTGCGGGCGCTGCACGGCCCGATCGCCGGCATCCGTCGTCCCGGCTCGGCCGCGCTGGACCTGGCCTACGTGGCCGCCGGCCGTTTCGACGGCTTCTGGGAATTCGGCCTCAAGCCCTGGGACATGGCCGCTGGCGTTCTGCTGGTCCGCGAGGCCGGTGGCGTGGTGATCGACAACCAGGGCGGCGACGACTACCTCGGCAGTGGCAACGTCATCTGCGCCAATCCCAAGCTGGTTCACGCCATGCTCCAGGCCATCAGCAAGGGTGAAAAAACCTGGCGCGCGGTGTCCCGGCCCGAATAATCCGCCGCGACAACGCAGGACACGAAAAAGCCCGCATCCGTTGCGGGCTTTCTTCTGTCCGGCACCGGCGACACCCGACTCGGGCACCGTTGCCGGTGAGCGAGGCCGGCGATCAGGGCGCGCTGTCCTCGGCCTGCTTGAGCCGATCGCGGTCATCCAGCTTAAGCAGATCCTGGCGCCTGAGGCCCATGTCCAGCGAGATCGCCGAGGCAACGTAGACCGAGGAGAACGTGCCGATCGCGATACCCAGCAGCAGCGTCAACGAGAAGCCGTACAGCGCCTCGCCACCGAAGACGAACAATGCCAGCGCGGTCAGGAAGGTGGTGCCCGAGGTAATCACCGTGCGCGACATGGTCTGGTTGACCGAGGCGTTCATCACCTCCTTCTCGGTGCCCTTGCGCATCTTCTGGAAGTTCTCGCGGATGCGATCGAACACCACGATGGTGTCGTTGATCGAGTAGCCGGCCAGCGCGAGGAAGGCCGCCAGCACGGTCAGGTCGAAGCGAAGCCCCACCAGACTGACGATGCCCAGCACCACCACCAGGTCGTGCGCCAGTGCGAGGATCGCCCCGCCGGCCAGGCGCACCTGAAAACGAAAGCCCACGTAGACGAGAATGCCGGCCAGCACGACCAGCAGGGCAAGTCCGCCGGCGTTGAACAGCTCCTTGCCCACCGCCGGACCGACATACTCGACCCGGCGCATGGTGACGTCACCCGACTCCGACTGCAGCGCGGTCAGCACCTGGTCGGCGAGCCGCGACTGGCTTTCACCCGTCGGCGGCAACCGCACCAGCACCGACTCCGACGAGCCAAACAGCTGGGCGACCGCCTGGTCGAAACCCTGGGCATCAAGCGTGTCACGCACCGACTCGATGTGCGCCCCGCCCGGGTAGCCCAGCTCGACGACCACCCCGCCGGTGAAGTCCAGACCGAGGTTGAGTCCCTTGGTCGCCAGCGAGCCCGCCGCGACCAGCAGCAGGATCGCCGACAGGGCGTAGGCGAAGTAGCGCTTGCCGAAAAAGTCGAATCGCGCGTCGGCTGGAAATACGTTCATGGTGTCACTCGTCTGATTCGATTGCCGGCACCTGGCCGGCTCAGATGGAAAGTCCCTTCAGGCGCGCCTGGCGGCCGTAGACCAAGTTGGCCAGCGCTCGCGACAGCATCACCGCGGTGAACACCGAGGCGAGAATGCCGATCGACAGCGTCACGGCAAAACCCTTGACCGGCCCGGTGCCGAAGGCGAACAGGGCAAGTGCCGCCAGCAGGGTGGTGATGTTCGCATCCAGGATGGTGGCGAACGCCCGCTCGTAGCCGGCCTTCATCGCCGCGTGCGGCGTCATGCCGTTCCTGACCTCCTCGCGGATGCGCTCGAAGATCAGCACGTTGGCGTCCACCGCCATGCCCACGGTCAGCACGATCCCGGCAATACCCGGCAACGTGAGTGTTGCCTGCAGCATCGAAAGCACCGCCACGATGATGACCAGGTTGGTCACCAGCGCGACCACGGCGATCACGCCGAACACGCGGTAGTAGATCATCATGAAGATCGAGACCAGCACGAAGCCGAGAATGGCGGCGTTCACACCCGCCTGGATGTTCTCGGCGCCCAGGCTCGGACCGACGGTGCGCTCCTCGACGATATCCATCGGGGCACGCAGGGCGCCGGCACGTAGCAGCAGCGAGAGGTCACGCGCCTCCTGCGAGGAGTCGAGACCGGTGATCTGGAAGCGGTTCGCCAGCTGGTCACGAATGGTGGCGACGTTGATCACCTCCTCGACCAGTTTCTTTTCCTCGATCAGGTTGCCGTCCTCGTCGACGGTGGTGTCGATGCGGTTCTCGAGGAACACCACGCCCATCTGCTGGCCGATGTTGTCGCCGGTGATGTCGGCCATGCGCCGCGCGCCCTGGCTGTCGAGGTTGACGAATACCGCCGGCGAGCCGGAATCCTGATCGAAACCCGAGGAGGCCCCGGTGACCCGGTCGCCCGTGACGATCACCTGGCGCTTGAGCAGCACCGGGCCACCATCGCGACGGTGATAGAGGCGTGCCTGCGGCGGCACGCTGCCGGACTCGTCGGCATCGACCCAGTCGGCCGGCGCGCCGTGGATCAGGCGGAATTCCAGCGTGGCCGTTGCGCCGAGGATCTCCTTAGCGCGCACCGTGTCCTGGATGCCCGGCAGCTCGACCACGATACGGCTGTCGCCCTGCTGCTGGATCAGCGGCTCGGCCACGCCCAGTTCGTTGACGCGGTTGCGCAGGGTGGTGATGTTCTGCTCGAGGGCGGCGCGGCGCTCGGTCTCGACACCCTCATCGGTCATCGTCGCCGTCAGGTACGGATCACCGTCGATTTCCGCCGAATCGAGCTCGAGATCCTCGTAGTCTTCCGTCAACTGCTCGATGGCCTGATCCCGAGACTCGGCATCACGGAAACGCACCTGGATGCGCTGCTCGTCGGTGACCTCGGCGGAGACATAACGCAGGCGCTCGCCGCGCAGGTCGGCACGCATGCCATCAACACGACGGTCCAGCGCGGTGTTGACCGCCGCGCCCATGTCCACCTGCATCAGGAAATGGACGCCCCCGCGCAGGTCCAGGCCCAGATACATCGGCAGGGCGCCGAGATCGGTCAGCCAGGTCGGCGCGGCCGGAGCAAGGTTGAGGGCAACGGGGTAATCACCGCCGAGGGCGGCGCGCACCACGTCGACCGCCTCGAGCTGATCGTCCGTGGAGTTGAAACGGATCAGACCGGAGTCGTCCTGCATCTCGGCACGGATGTAATCGATGCCGGCGGCTCGCAGAGCGCTTTGCGCCTCGGACAGGGCGGCCTGTTCCATGCTGCCGTCGCGCTTGGATATCTGCAGGGCCGGCTCTTCACCGAAGAAGTTCGGCAGGGCGTAGAACAACCCCACCAGCACGACAACGACGACGATCAGATTCTTCCACAGGGGATAGCGGTTCATCTTCTAGGCCTTCGCGTGGAAAGGCGCCCCGGGACCGGGACGCGACCCGCCGACACGCATCCCTGGCCGGCGGGCGACAAAAACAAGAGGGCCCGCCATGCGAGCCCTGGGAAATAGCGAGGATCAGGCCTCGCGTGCGTCCTTGATGGTGCCCTTGGGCATGACCGTGCTCACGGCGAACCGCTGCACCACGATCGTGGTGCCTTCGGCGATTTCCAGCACCAGGAGCGTGTCACCGAGATCGACGACACGACCGAGCACGCCACCAGTGGTCGCCACCTCGTCGCCCTTCTCGATCGCCTCGATCAGCTTCTTGTGCTCCTTCTGACGCTTGATCTGCGGACGGATCAACAAGAAGTACATGACGGCGAAGATAAGCAGCAGCGGCAGGAAGGTTGCCAGCAGGCTCGGCTCACCGGCCCCTTCCGCCTGGGCCATGGCATCGCTGATAAAGAACATCGTGGTGGTCGCTCCCGATTTCGTGTTGTTTGGTTGGTTTTGAAAACAGCCCCGGAGTATGCCACAAGCCGAAGAAATCTCAGTAGGGCTGGGCGACCGCACCGCCCGGGGCGTTCACACTGGCCACTGGCCTTACCGAGCGATCACGCCCTTTCTCCGGAAGCGGCGCGCCCTTATCCCGATCAAACGCCGCGTTCGCGCTCGGTGTAGAAACGGCTGCGGAATGCCTCGAAGGCATCGACCTCGATCGCCGCGCGCATCTCGGCCATCAGCACCTGGTAGTAGTGCAGGTTGTGGATGGTGCACAGCCGCGCGCCCAGCACCTCGCGCGCCTTGTGCAGGTGCTTGAGGTAGGCGCGCGAGTAGTGCCGACAGGTATAGCAGTCACAGTTCTCGTCGAGCGGCCGGACGTCGGTGGCGTAGCGGGCATTTTTCAGGCGTACGTCGCCGTAACGCGTGAACAGGTGGCCATTGCGCGCGTTGCGCGTCGGCATGACGCAATCGAACATGTCCACCCCGCGGGCGACCGACTCGACCAGGTCTTCGGGCTTGCCCACCCCCATCAGGTAGCGGGGGCGATCGGCCGGCAACTCGGGCAGGGTGAACTCGAGCACCGCGTTGCGCTCCGCAAGCGGCTCGCCCACCGAAAGGCCACCCACGGCGTAGCCATCGAAACCCAGGTCGACCAGCCCGGCGGCCGACTCGCGGCGCAGGGCCTCGTGCATGCCGCCCTGGACGATGCCGAACAGGGCGCGATCCGAGCCTTCCGGGCGGAGCGACTCGAATGCCGTCTTCGACCGCGCCGCCCAGCGCAGCGACAGGCGCATCGAGGCACCGGCCACCTCCGGCGTGGCCGGGTACGGCGTGCACTCGTCGAAGATCATCTGGATGTCCGACCCCAGTTCGTGCTGAACCTGCATCGAGGATTCGGGGGTGAGCATCACGCGATCGCCGTTGACGGGCGAGGCAAAACGCACGCCTTCCTCGGTGATCTTGCGCATCTCGGCCAGCGAGAACACCTGAAAGCCGCCCGAGTCGGTCAGGATCGGACGCTCCCAGTGCATGAAGTCGTGCAGGTCACCGTGCAGGCGAATGATCTCCGTGCCCGGACGCAGCATCAAGTGAAACGTGTTGCCCAGCACGATCTGCGCGCCCAGGTCGGTCAACTCCTCCGGGGTGAGCGCCTTGACCGTGCCGTAGGTACCCACGGGCATGAATGCCGGCGTGTCGATCACGCCGCGGGCGAAGCGGACCTGGCCCCGGCGCGGCCCCGCCAGACGGTCGGCATCGGTCTTGGTGCGGGTGCAGTCATGCAGCTCGAATTTCATGCGGTCTGTGCGCCCTCGACGCCGGCAGTGGTCTCGATGAACATGGCATCACCAAAGGAATAGAAGCGGTAGCCGCGCTCGATGGCCTCGCGATAGGCGGCCAGCACCCGCTGGCGCCCCGCGAACGCCGAAACCAGCATCAACAACGTCGAGCGGGGCAGGTGGAAGTTGGTCAGCATCGCGTCGATGACGTGCAACGGCTGGCCGGGGTAGAGAAACAACTGGGTGTCGCCGACGAACGGGCCGATCTCGCCGCGTGCGGCGGGCTCGGGGTGCGCCCGGGCGGCCGTTTCGATCGCCCGGACCGCCGTGGTGCCGATCGCGATCACGCGATTGCCGCGCCGACGGGCCGCGGCGACGGCCTCGACCGTGGTCTGCGGCACCTCGGTCCATTCGCGATGCATCTCGTGCGCCTCGATGGTCTCGCTGCGCACCGGCTGGAAGGTGCCCGCGCCGACGTGCAGGGTGACGAAGGCCGTCTCGACACCCTTGGCGCGTAGGCGCTCGAGCAGCGCCTCGGTCAGATGAAGTCCGGCGGTGGGGGCAGCCACCGCGCCGTCGCGACGGGCAAACACCGTCTGGTAATCGTGGCGATCCTGGTCGTCGTCCGCGCGCTCGATGTAGGTGGGCAAGGGCATGTGACCATGCGCCTCCAGCCAGCCCAGCATGCCGGCCGAAGGACGGGTGCCGAGCAGTCTCACCTCGAACAACGCCCCGTCACGACCGGTCACTTCGAGTCGAGCGCCGCCCTCCATGATCAGCTCGGCGCCGATCCGTGGCGAGCGGCTGCTGCGCAGATGGCACAGCGCCCGCTCGGTATCCAGCAGCCGTTCGAGCAGGAACTCCACCTTGCCACCAGAGGCCTTGTGCCCGAAGGCTCGGGCCGGGATCACGCGGGTATCGTTCAGGAGCAGGAGATCACCCGGTGCGATCAGGTCGGGAAGATCACCGATGTGGCGATGGATGAACTCACCCGTCGCCGGCAGCACCAGCAGGCGCGCCGCTTCGCGCGGCTCGGCCGGGCGGGCGGCGATCCGTTCGGGGGGCAGGTGGTAATCATAGGCGTCGAGCTTCATGGCCGGCGCAGTCTACCCCGCCGCGCGGGGACAGGCCACCAAGGGAACCAAGAGCACGGGCAAGCGGCACTTGCGCTCGATATCGGCCCCAGGCCTTCCCCCGCCAGAAGACCCAACTCGCCGCCCTGTCCGAGGTGAAACGCCAAACGCGGCTGCCGAAATCGACGAGGGACACCCCAAAACAGGTCGCGACCCTGCTCGGCCCGGGAATGCCAAAACGCACACGCAAAAAACACCCGAATCTGAGTCACTCAGAGGGTGGTCTTGGGTCATCGTTTACGAAAAAGAAGGAGGGCCTTCCTGGCCGGGAAATGATCCTGCCCTGCGGCATGGATCCGGCGCATTGTCCCTGTGCTGAGTCTTGGGTCCCGATCCCTGGGTCCGGTGTGGCGAGTGCTTTTCCTTAAGACAAGGGCAAAATCCGTTGCCGATCCTGTTGATTCTTGTCTCGCCGCTGACCGTTCCTGCGGTTGCTTGTTGTTGCCGGCGTCTACCACCGTTTTTTTTCAGCGATGCCATCCTGCATCAAGCACGCGTCCTGCGCGGAATCGTCCCTTGCCGTCCGTGGCAGCGCCCATCCTGGGCACTTGGCTAGATCCGTTTACCGGGCCCGGCCTCCTTGCCGAACGCGCCGCAGCCTTCCTGGCGGCCCACAAACAACCTGGGCTCTATCCCGAAGTCCGGTTGTTTACGGTGCGCTTCCTTAAAAGAGCGCCGTGCGCGCGTCGGGCGAACCCGACCACCCGGTCTGGCAGATCCTCTGCCGGTGCATCCTGCGCGGACATCCTGTCCGCCGTACGATCCCTCGGCCTCCCTGGCCGGTTGGGCTTCCTGCCCTGTGCATCCAAGCACGGGTGCATGATGCGCGCTCTGACGCCGGCTGGATAGACGAAATTGCCGAAAGTTTCGTAGGAATTTTCGATTTCTTTTGTAGGAATTTTCCTACACGGGCCGACTACCCGATCGGCCGCGCCGGGAAATCGTGGCAACCGTGGGCGAAAAAGCGGGTGACCGCATCGAGGAATCCGGCCGTGTCCTCGATGTGCGGCCAATGGCGCGCCTGTTCCAGGGTGACGATGCAACTCTGCGGAAAGTCGCGGCCGATGCGCTCCTCGTCGCCCGCCTCGATATACGCCGACCGAGCGCCACGGATGAACAGCGCCGGCCCGAGGTAGAAACCCGACAACGTCGGCATGTCGGACGTCTGCTCGTAGGCCGCCTTGAGCTCAGGCAGGTTGAACCGCCAGCGCCACTGACCGTCGACCTGCTCGAGGTTCGCGGCGAGGAATGCTCGCACCTCGGGCTCGAACACATGCGCGGCCATCTGCTGACGCGCCTGGTCACGCGACTCGAGCGTTGCCAGGTCGACGGCATCCAGCGCCGCGAAGACATCCTTGTGCCACGGCGGATACCACTTCGGCGCGATATCGACCACGGCCAACCGGGCAATCCGCTCGGGGTGACGATCGGCCAGCACCATGCCGAGCTTGCCGCCTAATGAATGGCCAATCAGGTGGGCGCGCTCGACTCCAAGCCGATCCATCACCGCGAGGACGTCTTTGGCCATCGCCTCGTAGGAAAGCCCGGGGGCATGGGGCGAACGACCGTGGTTGCGCAGATCGAGATTGATGACCCGGTAGTTCGCGCTCAACGATTGGGCGATGCCGCGCCAGTTCGACAGCGAGCCGAACAATCCGTGCATGATGATCACCGGCAGACCGCCGCCACGCTCCTCGAAGTGCAGGTCGACCGCCGTGTTTGCCCCGCCGTTTGCTTGCGTGCTCATTGAAATGACATGTCTCTGTTGAGGAAGGCCTGCATGAATCCGATGCCACTCTGGCCCGGCGAGTCGTTCGTGATCAAGGCGCGTCGTCTTGGCGTGCGTTGGCCACGCCAAGACGACGCAACGCCGAGCACGGGCGACTCGCCGAGCCCCGCAGGGTGAGCCTTGAGTCGGGCACCTGCTGCGTTGTCGCCCTTGGAAAGAGAACAACTCTTACACAGCGGACGATCGCCTTGCATCTGCCCGACTCAAGGCACGCAGAGCGGTATCGGATTCGTGCAGACCTTCCTTGGTGGAATCGGGCGCCCCAATCGGGGGCATGCGAGATCGTGAGATACTACCAAACGCCAGCCCCAACGACCGCCGAGCCCTCATGACCGACCCGATCGAACCCGAACGCCCGCCCCTCGACGACTGGCCCCGCCCCGACCTGCCCCGCGGGCGCACCTTCCCGGCCCAGTTGCTGCTGACCGCCGAACTGCTCGAACGCATCACCGAGCAGGGCCTGCCCGCCGACCGCAGCCTGCAACGGGAGTTGGCCACGCGACGCAAGATGGGGCGGCGGGATCGTGAGCGGGTGCGCGAACTGACCCTGTTCGTGTTGCGACAGCGCCGAGCGCTCGATTGGCTGCTCGACGAGCACGCGCCAAGCATGGCCGCGCGGGTCGCCGCGACCCTCTCGCTGGCCGAGGCACTCGACCCGGTGCTCGCCGAGGCGGCGGGGCTGACACCGGAAACCACCGCCACCCTGGCACGGCGGCGCGCCCAGCCGTTCGACTCCCTGCCCTGGAGCGTTCGCTTCAATCTGCCACCCGCCGCCGCGGAGCAATGGCAGGCCTGGCAGCCCGATCACCCGGAGTCGCTGGCCCGGGCACTGGATGGCCGCGCCCCCGTGGATCTGCATGCCAATCCACGCCACGGCGAGCGCAACGCCCTGATCGACGAGCTGGCCGAGGCGGACATCGAGGCCAAGACCATCGCGGGACTGCCGCTGGGCATCCGGCTCGAGCACCCCACACGCCTGACCCGCCTGCCCAGCTTCGAGGCCGGTGGTTTCGAGATCCAGGATGCCGGCAGCCAGTGGGTGGTACGCACGCTTGAAGCCCAGCCGGGCGAGCGGGTGCTGGACCTTTGTGCCGGGGCCGGTGGCAAGACCCTCGGGCTACTCGACGAGGCCCGCGGGCAATTGCACCTGACCGCCTGCGACCTTCACCCCGACCGTCTCGATCGGTTGCGCACGCGCGCCCAGCGTCATGGCGACACCGAACTCGAGTTGCGCACGGTGGATGCCACCCAGCCACTGCCCGTGGATCTCGCCGAATTCGATCGCGTGCTGATCGACGCCCCCTGCAGCGGCTCAGGCACCTGGCGACGCCACCCGGAACTGCGTTGGGCCGACATCGACTGGGATGGCCTCGCCCAGACGCAGCGCCAGCTGCTCGAACAGGGGGCGAGCGCCACGCGTCCCGGCGGGCGGCTGGTCTACGCTACCTGCAGCCTGTGGCCGGCGGAGAACGAGGCCATCGTCGCGGCCTTTCTCGCCCGGCACCCCGACTGGAATACGATTCGCCCGTCGCTCGACGATCTGCCCGATGACACCATTACCGCCGCCGGCTGGATCCGCCTGCGCCCCGACCAGCATGGCTGCGATGGCTTTTTCATTGCCTGCCTGCAAGCGCCGACCGACCCTTCGCCCAACCGATCGGTCGCTTGAGGCATAATCGGGGCCACCAATCGAATCCGAACACCGCTGTACCAACGGCCCGCCGGGCCCCGGAGTCCGCATGCAACGCCCTTCGCCGACCCCAATGCTGTCCCGCCGCCTCGGTGCCGGGATGCTGCTGGCCACCCTGCTGTTGGCCGGCTGTGGCCAGAAAGGCCCCCTCTACCTCCCCGCGGACGAACCGATCACCTCGACCGACGACACCGCATCAGCCGCAGCCACCACCAACCAGGACTGACCCCGGAGCCTCGCCGTGCCCCAGAGCGAACTGCCCCCCTTCTTCTCCCGCAATGACGTCGGTGATCTTCAGATCGAGCAGGTCAGCGCCGGCGAAATCGTCGAGCATTTCGACTCGCCCACCTATGTCTACTCACGGGCGGCGATCGAATCGGCCTTCAATGCCCTGACCGCCGCCTTCGGCGAGCGGGCCCACCGCATTTGCTACGCGGTCAAGGCCAACAGCAACATCGGCATCCTCAACGTGCTCGCACGCCTGGGGGCCGGCTTCG
Source organism: Guyparkeria halopsychrophila (assembly GCF_044582135.1). Classification (NCBI taxonomy): domain Bacteria; kingdom Pseudomonadati; phylum Pseudomonadota; class Gammaproteobacteria; order Chromatiales; family Thioalkalibacteraceae; genus Guyparkeria; species Guyparkeria halopsychrophila. The sequence continues at coordinate 175,210 of NZ_JBDODP010000001.1, forward strand.
ACATCGTCTCCTACGGCGAGCTGGCCCGCGTGATGGCCGCCGGCGGCGACCCCGGCCGATGCGTGTTCTCCGGGGTGGGCAAGTCGGCCGACGAGATCCGCGGCGCGCTCGAGGCGGGCATCGGCTGCCTGAACGTCGAATCCGAGGCGGAATTGCAGCGCATTGCCGACATTGCCGCCGCAATGCAGCAAATCGCGCCGATTTCGCTGCGCGTCAACCCGGACGTCGATGCCCGCACGCACCCCTACATCTCCACCGGGCTCAAGGACAACAAGTTCGGCATCGCGATCGACGAAGCGCTGCCGCTGTACGAGTGGGCGCACGCGCATCCGGCACTCGAGGTCACGGGCATCGATTGCCACATCGGCTCGCAACTGACCGACGTCAGCCCCTTCCGCGATGCCGCCGAGCGAGTGATGAATCTTGCGCACCGCCTGGCCGAGCGGGGCATCACCCTCCAGCACCTCGATCTCGGCGGCGGGCTCGGCATCCGGTACACCGACGAGACCCCGCCGGCGGCTGCCGACTGGATCGAGGCGATCCGCTCGGTGGTCGACGCGGACCCGCTGGCCCGCGAGCTGCCGATCTGGATCGAGCCGGGTCGCTTTATCGCCGGCCCGGCTGGGGCGCTGCTCACCCGGGTCGAATACCTCAAGCCCGGTGAGCACAAGTCGTTTGCCATCGTCGACGCCGCCATGAACGACCTGATGCGCCCGGCCCTCTACGGCAGCGACATGGCGATCGTCCTCGCTGGCCAAGCGCCGGGCGACCGCGACATGGACACCTGGGAGATCGTCGGCCCCATCTGCGAGACCGGCGATTTTCTTGGCCATGGCCGTGCCTTGGAACTGGCCCAGGGTGACCTGCTCGCGGTACTGGGCGCCGGTGCCTACGGCTTTTCCATGGCCTCGAACTACAACACCCGCCCCCGCACCGCGGAGGTGCTGGTCGACGGTCACACCGTCCATGAAATCCGCCGGCGCGAACCGCTCGACTCCCTCTGGGCCCTCGAACAACTCCCTGTCGCCGACTGACCCAGTCGGCCACCCCGCCATCGCCCCCCGACGGCTTTTTAATAGCCAATCTCTATAGAAAAGATCGATAAATACAATTTCTTTCGATCAAATCCCTCGACTAAGCTCTATGGCATTCGCAGCCATGTGTAGGGAGCATCCCGTGGGGATGTTGCCCGCCCACTTCTGCGAGCATTGCATTTGTCGATTTCGACCCCAATTTCTCGGGGCAACGGGTATGTCAGCGCGATTCGCTGCCGCCCGCCCCGGTTTTACGTCATTTTTACTCTCAAACTGATATAGGAGACTTTCCATGCTGGAAAATCGCGAAGGCCAGAAGGTACCCAACGTCACCTTCCGCACCCGTCAGAACCACGACTGGGTCGACGTGACCACCGACGAGATCTTCAAGGGCAAGACCGTCGCCGTCTTCTCGTTGCCGGGCGCCTTCACGCCGACCTGCTCCTCGAGCCACGTGCCGCGCTTCAACGAGCTGGCGCCGGTGTTCAAGAAGCACGGCGTCGACGAGATCGTCTGCATCTCGGTCAACGATGCCTTCGTCATGAACGAGTGGGCCATCGATCAGGACGCCAACCGGATCCGCTTCATCCCGGACGGCAACGGCGACTTCACCGATGGCATGGGCCTGCTGGTCGACAAGGACGACCTCGGTTTCGGCAAGCGCTCCTGGCGCTATTCGATGCTGGTCAAGGACGGCACCATCGAGAAGATGTTCATCGAGCCGGAGAAGCCGGGCGACCCCTACGAGGTCTCCGACGCCGACACCATGCTCGACTGGCTCGCACCGAACGCCAAGAAGCCGCACTCGATCATGATGTTCTCGCGCAAGGGCTGCCCGTTCTGCGCCCGCGCCAAGGGCATGCTGCACGACGCGGGACTGGAGTTCGACGAGATCATCGTCGGTGAAGATGTCGACCTGCGCGCCCTGCGCGCCGTGGCCCAGACCGAAACGGTCCCGCAGGTCTACATCGACGGTCAGCGCGTCGGTGGCAGCGAGGAAGTCGAGACCTGGCTCAAGCAGAAGGGCTACTGATCACCGTCTGATCTGATGCCAGCACCGGCCCGGGATCCCCGGGCCGGCTTTCGCCTGCCACGCAGGGCAAGGCAGACGAAAGCCTCACTCAGCTTCAATCGTGCGTGGACCTGCCGACCAGACCGGTCTTGGCACCCCACCGCATTTTCTGACACCCCTTTCGGGAGACATCCATGAGTGGCAAGCATTTCGACATGATCGTCCTTGGCGGCGGCTCCGGCGGTCTGGCGGTCGCCGAGCGGGCGTCCCAGCACGGCAAGCGGGTCGCCGTGGTCGAGCCGACCGCGCTCGGCGGCACCTGCGTCAACGTCGGTTGCGTGCCGAAGAAGGTCATGTGGTACGCCGCCAACCTCGCCCACGACCGGGTGGATGCCGCCGACTGGGGCTTCCCCGAGGCGCCGGGCGCGGTGGACTTCGGCACGCTGGCGAAAAAGCGCCGCGAGTTCATCGCCGGCATCACCCGTTTCTGGGACGGCTACGCCAAGGACCTCAAGCTCGAGGTCATCGACGGCTACGGTCGCCTGGCCGGTGACAAGAAGGTCGATGTCGACGGCACCACCTACACCGCCGATCACATCGTGATCTCCACCGGCGGCCGCCCGCTGGTGCCGCCGGTGCCGGGCGCCGAGCACGGCATCACCTCGGACGGCTTCTTCGAGCTCGACGCGTTGCCGAAGAAGACCGCCGTGATCGGCGGTGGCTACATCGGCGTGGAACTAGCCGGCGTGCTGCGCTCGCTGGGCAGCGAGGTGACCCTGCTCGACATGCTCGACACCGTGCTCGCGCCGTTCGACCCGCTGATCCGCGAGACGGCCACCGAGAACCTGCACCAGATGGGCATCGAGACCCACCTGCCGTATAAGGTCTCCAAGCTGGAAAAGACCGACAAGGGCACGATCATCCGCGGCGCGGACGGCGAGAAACTCGGCCCGTTCGACCAGGTCATCTGGGCGGTCGGCCGCAAGCCGAACACCGATGACATCGGTCTTGACCAGGCCGGCGTCGAGGTGGAAAAGAACGGCATGATCCCGGTGGATGCCTATCAGAACACCAATGTCGAGGGCATCTACGCCATCGGCGACATCATCGGCAAGTACCCGCTCACCCCGGTGGCCATCGCCGCCGGACGGCGGCTATCCGATCGCCTGTTCGACGGCCAGAACGACGCGCACCTCGAGTACGACACCATCCCGACGGTGGTCTTCGCCCACCCGGCGCTGGGCACCGTGGGCCTGACCGAGCCACAGGCAATCGAACGATTCGGCAAGAAGCAGGTGACCGTCTACGAGACCACCTTCACGCCAATGCGCTACGCCCTCTCGGCCCACGGCTTCAAGACGGCGATGAAGCTGGTCTGCATCGGCAAGGAGGAACGCGTCGCCGGGCTGCACCTGGTCGGTGATGGCGCCGACGAGATGCTGCAGGGCTTTGCGGTGGCGGTGAAGGCCGGCCTGACCAAGGGCCAGTTCGACGACACCGTCGCCCTCCACCCGACCTCGGCCGAGGAACTGGTGACATTGAAGAGCCCGCGCGACTGACCGCAAGAGGCATTCGTCCGAAACCAAAACGGCCGGCACGGGGCGACCCGGCCGGTTTTTTTTGAGGTTCATCCATGTTCCTGGAACTGCGCCACCTGAAGACCATCCGCGCCATCGAGCAGACCGGCTCGCTGGCCGCGGCGGCCGAGCGTCTGCACCTGACGCAGTCGGCGCTGTCGCACCAGATCCGCGCGCTGGAGTCCTATTACGAGACGCCGCTGTTCTCGCGCAGCTCGCGTCCCATGCGACTGACCGAGGCCGGACGGCGCCTGCTCGCGGCCGCGGATACCGTGCTGCCGGAGGTGGATCGGCTCGACCGCGACCTGCGCCAGATCGCCGGCGGGGCGACCGGGCGGTTGTTCCTGGCGCTGGAGTGCCACTCCTGCTTTACCTGGCTGATTCCCACCCTCGAGCGCTACCGCGCGCAGTGGCCCTCGATCGAGACCGACCTGTCGATGTCATTCAGCTTCGATGCCATCGACGCACTGCGCCGCGGTCAACTCGACGGGGTGATCAGCTCCGATCCGGTCGATGACCCGGAATTGCGCTTCGAGCCGCTGTTCCACTACCCGGTCGTGCTCGTGCTCGCCCCCGACCACCCGCTGGTCGCCGAGACGCACATCACGCCCGAAATGCTGGCCGACCAGACAGTCATCAGCTACCCGGTCGAGCGCGAACGGCTCGACATCTACCGCCGCTTTCTCGACCCGGCGGGGGTCGAGCCGGCCGGGTCGCGGCGCTCGGAACTTACCGCGATGATCGCCCAGTGGGTTGCCAGCGGTCACGGCGTGGCGGCCCTGCCGAAATGGGCCATCAGCGACGAGCTTACCCGGGGGATCGTCATCGCCCGGCCGCTGGGCGATGGCCTGTCGGCGACCATGCACCTGGCGGTGCGCCGCGACGAGCATCGACTGGCCTACATGGATGCCTTCCTGCGCCTGGCCCGCGAGCAGGCCGGCGAACGGCTGGGCGACATCACGCTGGCCCGCCCCGACCGCTGATCGCCTCGGACGGTGACACACGCACCACGGGCGGGACCGGGCTCTCGCGGGCGAAGCGGTAGCCCTGCATCAGGTCGATCGCCAACCCGCGGATGAGGTCGACCTGGGCGTCGGTCTCGACATTGTGCGCGATCACGGTCACGCCGAGGGTCTCGGCAATGGTCAGCAGGCCATCGATAAAGGCCCGGTCGCGGCGGCTGACCTTGCGGTCGCACAACCAGTCGGCCTCGATCTTGACGTAGTCGACGTCGAATCGGCGCAGGTAACTCAGAGTTTCGCGGCCCGAGCCGGCATGATCGATCGCCAGGCGCACCCCGGCGGCCCGCAGATCGGCCAGCGGCCCGACCAAAGGCCCGATCTCGCCAGCCAGCGGGCTTTCGCTGATCTCGATCACTACCTGTGAGGCCGCGAGCGGCGAGCGCTCGATGGCCGCGAGCAGGAAGTCGATGAAACGTGTTTCCATCAGGCTGGTGGGCGCGATATTGAAAAACAGCCGCCCGGCGAATCCCTCCATCAACGGATCACCCAGCGCCCGCTCGACCACCTGCCGGTCGACCCCGTCGATCAATTGATCACGCCCCAGGGCGCGCACGAATTCGGCCGCCGGCACCAGCCGATCACCCACCCGGCTGCGGGCGAACACCTCGGCACCCACCTCGGCACCGTCGGCCCGGCGAATCGACTGGTAGACCACCGACACCGTCGCCGGGTCGATCGCGGTAATCGACTCGTGCGTCGCACCGTCGGCCTGCTCGACGGCCCGGACCTCGTCGCGATTGGCCACCGCCAGTCGGTTCTTGCCGGCGGCCTTGGCGCGGTACATCGCCTGGTCGGCCAGCGAGAACAGCGCCTGCGCCGAGGCCGGGTCCACCGCATCCACGGGCCCGACCGCCAGACCGATCGACAGCGACAACACCAGGGACTCGCCATCGGGGGCGGCGACCACCGCCTGCTGACCCCGGGCGAGCAACCGCTCGGCCACCTGCTCGGCGGTCGCATCGTCGGCATCGGGCAGGATGGCGACGAACTCGTCGCCGCCGTACCGGGCGACGATGTCCCCATCGCGCAGGCTGGTGGTCAACAGATCGCCGACGCGACGCAGGTAGTCGTCACCGAACCCGTGGCCATAGCGATCGTTGACCCGCTTGAAGTCATCCAGGTCGATCACCATCAGGCCGAAGCGGTACTCGTGACGCTGGGCGCGGCCGATCTCGTACTCGAGCAGCGACCAGAACATGCGCTGGTTGTACAGGCGGGTGAGCGGGTCGCGGGTGGCGAAGTACTCGAGATCCTCGGTGTGACGCTCGATCGCGCGGACCGAGCCGACCACGTTGATCAGGGTCGAGAGGATCGACTCGATCACCAGCTTCTTCACCGGCACACGCGCCTCGCCCATCGGCACGACCAACCCCACCATCCCCCGCATCGGCGGCAGGTCCATCGAGAGGGTCTTGGTATGCAGGTCGATGCGGCCGGCATCGGTCACCGGCGGGCCCTGCCGGCCGGGGTGCTGGCGCGGCGTGATGTCATAGGTCTGGTTACCGAAACCCTCGCCCACCCGCCGGCTGATCTCGCGGTCAAGTCGGGCGGCGACCACCTCGTCGACCTCGCCGTGCCAGAACACGTCCACGCCGATCGGCCGATCGGCGATCGAGAAGGCCGTGAACACGCCATGCACCGTGAACTGCCGGTTGATCTCTTCGAGCAGGTCGCGCACGTACCGACGCCAGTCGCGCACGACGTCCGAGGTGATGACGAAATGCTCCAGCAGTCCGATCTCGAACTCCAGCAGGTTGCGGTCGATCGCCACGTCGCGGACCTTGTCGGTCAGCGCATCGACGCGGGAGAGGACCTCGTCGAACTCGGTAAAGCCGGTCGAGGCGCCCGCGAAGCGCAGGTCGGCCAGGTCCTCGACCCGATTGACCTGTTCGATCGAGCGGTTGAGCCGCTTGACCGACCGCCCCAGCCGCCAGCTAAGCAGCCCGGCGATCAACAAGGCCGCCAGCACCGGGGCCGGCACGATCAGCATCAGCCGCTCGACCAGATCCTCGTGCGCCTGGTTGATCATCGGACCGATCGGCTGACGGATCGAGAGCACGCCGAGGACATCGCCGGCACTGGCGTTGACGTGGCATTGCAGGCATTCGGCGCTGGCGATCAGCGGGCGGTCGTAGCTCACCATCTGTGCACCGGCCTCGACGTGGGTCCGGCGCGTCTCGAAGGCGGCCATGGCGGCCTTGTCCGGGGCGGGCTGCTCGAGGCGCCCGAACAGCTCGTTGACCCGGGAGCCACGATAGACGTTGATCACCGCACCGGGGTCGGCCCGCTGGTTGAGGGAATCGAGGAACTCGTTGAGCTGATCCCGCGTCCAGCCCTGACGCATGATCTGGTACATGGCATTAAAGGTGCCATCGGCCAACACCCGGGCGTTCTGCACGCTGGCGCGCTGCACCGCTTGGGTGAAGACCGCCTCGGTGGCCAGATACACCGCCGCGGTGACCGCCACCGAGACGACCAGCGCGACGACCAGCATCAGCGCGCGCAATGACCGGAACCAACCGATCACATGGGAGAGAAGGCCTACCGCCTTCCTCCCCGACGATTGCCCGTTGTTCCCCATCGGCCTTTACCCATCCTTGGTCGAGAAAACCGCCAACCTGCTCGGCTGTTAATCAAGCGCTCTCCGTAGCCCGCCGCGACAAGACCACAAAGACCGTGTGGTCATTATTGGCCGATTAGCATAACGTCGCCGCCGCGCCGGCTGAAATCAGAATTAAAAAAAGCATTATCACATATTTGAATATTCTGTTTTCAATATACTCAATCATTACCGCAAACACCCCTCTCTAACGGGGGTTTGTCGTCACCAAAATCGGCAGAAAACGACTGGCCAGCCGCGACCGTGACGACTATGGTCAAACCAGCCCTCCCCAGCCGCCAGCGGGGAACCTCGATGCCCACCGGAGGTCCTGCCATGCCAGACCCCGATCTGTCTCGACGACGACTGCTGCAACTGGCCGCCGCCGGCCTGGGCGCCGGCTGGCTGCCGGGCGCGTTTGGCCAGGACACGCACGAAACGAACGCCCTCATCACCCGTCGCCTGCCGGATGGCAGCGAGCTGCCGGCCATCGGCATGGGTACATGGATCACCTTCAACGTCGGCTCGGATCCCGAGGCCCGGGCCGGGCGCACGGCGGTGCTGCGGGCCTTCTTCGAGGCCGGCGGGGCGCTGGTGGACTCCTCACCCATGTACGGCTCGTCCGAGGCGGTGCTCGGCCACGCCCTGAGCGAGATCGGCGGCGACCCGCCGCTGTTCGCCGCCTCCAAGGTCTGGACCCCGGACGAAGATGCGACCGCCGAGCAGGTCGCCCAGTCGGAGCGTCGCTGGGGCCTCGAACGGATGGACCTGATGCAGGTGCACAACCTGGTCGCCTGGGAGGCGCACCTGGCACACCTGCTCGAGATGCGCGAGGAGGGTCGCCTGCGGTTTGTCGGCATCACCACCTCGCATGGCCGTCGGCACGCCGAGATCGAATCGATCATGCGCGACTGGCCGATCGATTTCGTTCAGGCCAGCTACAGCCTGGGCAACCGCGAGGCCGAACGTCGCCTGCTGCCGCTGGCCGAAGAGCGCGGCATCGCCTTTATCGCCAATCGGCCCTTCCAGGGCGGGCGCCTGATCGATCGGGTCAAACGCCACCCGTTCCCCGACTGGGCGCGCGAGGCGGGGCTGGCGAACTGGGCCGACTACCTGCTCAAGTTCCTGATCGCCCACCCGGCGGTCACCTGCGCGATTCCCGCCACCAGCCGGGTCGACCATATGCGGGAAAACATGACCGCGCTGCGCGGGCCGCTGCCTGACAAGGCCCTGCGCCAGCGCATGGTCGAGCACGTCCGGGGTCTTTAAGACAGCCAATGGACACCTGGCTCAGCTACCGCCTGGCCGATCTACTGATGTTCTCGCCGGCCATCTATGCCCGGGTGTTCGAACGACTGAACGATGCCCTGTGGCCGGGCCACGTGCTGTTGGCTGGCCTGACCGCGGCGATGCTGGGGCTGGCCGCTTTGCGGGCTGGCAGCGCTCACCGGCTGGCTGCCGTGCTGCTGGCCGCAGCCTGGATCTGGGTGGCGTGGCGCTTTTTCGGGCTCTACGCGGAAATCAACCTGGCCGCGCCCTGGTTTGCCGCCCTGTTCGCGGGCCAGGCCGTCGCCCTGCTGACCCTAACCGCCATCGGGCCGGGGCTCGCCCTCGGCCGCCCGCGGCGAGTCCGTCACTGGCTGGGGCTGGGTCTGGCCACCTGGGGGCTGGCGCTTCACCCGCTCGCCTGGTGGGCGGCCGGGCGTCCGCTGGCGGGAACGGAACTGTTTGCCGTCGCGCCCGACCCCACGGCCATCGCCACCCTCGGTCTGCTGCTGATGGCCGACCTGCCCCGGCGAGGCCGGCTGCCGATTCGGGGCATACTGCTCGTCCTGCCGGCAACCTGGCTCTTGATTTCGGCACTGACCTGGTGGGCGTTGCTGACCGCCTGAGGATCACGGCTGCCGCCGGGCGAATCGAGCCGCGTGAACTACGCTCTTGACCCCGACACCCTGCACCGGAGACGCGACCGCGCGCATGACGACAACGCACACCAACGATGAGGCTGCCCCAACAGGCGAGGGTTTCTGGCGCACCGGCCGGGCCGATCGTCTTGGCCTGGTGATCGATGGCGAGCACTGGTTCCCGGCGTTCGCCGAGATGCTCGGGCAGGCCCGACGCCAGGCCATCATCCTCTGCTGGGACATCGACAGCCGCGTCGAGATGCATCGCCCCTGCGACGCGAAACAGGCGCCCTGTCACCTGACCGCCGTGCTGAATCAGGCATTGACGAACAACCCGGAACTGACGATCCACCTGCTCCCCTGGGACTTCGCCATGATCTACGCCTTCGAGCGCGAATGGCTGCCGCTGTTCAGTCGCCCGATGGCCCGTCACCCGCGTCTCAAGGTGCAGTTCGACGGCGAGCACCCAATGGGGGCCTCGCAGCACCAGAAGATGCTGGTCGTCGACGACCGAGCGGCCCTAGTCGGCGGTTTCGACCCCTCGAAATGGCGCTGGGATCGACGTGCTCACGCCGCCGACGAGCCGTTGCGCCGCGACCCGGATGGCCACCCGTACCCACCGTTTCACGACCTGGCCTTCGCACTGAGCGGACCGATCGCACACGATCTGGGCGAACTGGCGCGCGAGCGCTGGCAACGCGCCACCGGCGAGCGCCTCGACCCGCCCGGCGAGACCGACCACCCCGCGCCATGGCCGGCCCAGCACGTCGCCGTTGCCCTCGATGACGCCCTAGTGGGCATCACGCGCACGCTGCCGGCCTGGCACGACCAATCGGAAGTGCGCGAGATCGAGACCCGGCTGTGCCGATTGATCGGCGTCGCGCGCGACTGCATCTACATCGAGAACCAGTACTTCACCAGTCACCGGGTCGGCGAGGCCCTGATCGACCGGCTCGCGCATGAGCACGGCCCCGAGGTGATCCTGCTGCTGCCGCGGGAAAAGGATGGCTGGCTCGAGCGCCTGACCATGGACGTGCTGCGCGCCCGGCTGGTCGAGCGACTGCGCGCCGCCGACCGCCATGGCCGCCTGCGGATCTATTACCCGGCCGTGGCCGGTCTGGAGCCCGGCATGGTGAGCCTGCATTCCAAGCTCGTCATCGGCGACGACCGGGAGATCAATCTCGGTTCGGCCAACACCTCGAATCGCTCGATGGGCTTCGACAGCGAGCTCAATCTCTCGCTGCTCGGCGATCACGAGGAGAGCCGCGCGGCGATCGCCGCCATGCGCCACGAACTGCTGGCCGAGCACCTCGGCACCACGCCGGCGGCCATCGCAGCGGCCGAGGACGAACAGGGCTCGGTCGCCGGGGCGATCGACGCGCTCAACCGTCCGGGCGAGGACCGCTGGCTCGAACCGCTGACCGTCACCCTCGATCCGGCGATCGACCGCCAGGTGCCCGACGCGGCCGTGATCGACCCCGAACGCGCCCGCCCGCCGGAGGAATTGATCGACATGTTCATCGAGAAAAAGTCGCGCCGGCCCGTGCGACGCAAGGCGGCCGCCTTTGCCCTGCTGATCGCGCTGTTCGTGGTGATCGCCGGCCTGCTCAAGTTCACCCCGCTGGGCGAGGCGATCGCCCCGCGCGAGTTACTCGACGGGCTGGTTGATCTCCGTAACACGCCCGGCGGCAACTGGGCGTTTCTCGGCCTGGCGGTGGTGGGATTGCTGCTGGGTGTGCCGGCCACGCCGATGGTGATCGCCGCCGGGCTGCTCTTCGGCGCCTGGGCGGGGTTTGGTCTGGCCTATAGTGCGCTGGTGATCGCCGCGATGGTCGGCTTTTCCGCCGGACAGTTCCTGGGTGCCGAGGCGCTGCGTCGGCTGGCGGGCAAGCGCCTCGACGAGTTGTCGCGCCGGCTGGCCCGCCGCGGGATCCTGACCGTTTTTTCGTTGCGCCTGGTGCCGCTGGCCCCGTTCGCGGTGGTCAACCTGGTCGCTGGCGCCACCCGAATCGGTTTTCGCGATTTCCTGATCGGCAGCCTGGCCGGGCTCGCACCGGCCGCCATCGCACTGACGATGTTTTCCGACCAACTCCTGCGCACACTGCTCGAGCCGTCACTGGCCGCGATCGGTCTGCTGGCGCTGATCACGGCAGTATTCATCGGCATCGGCTGGGGGCTGTCGCGCTGGCTGGCACTGCGCGAGCAGGCATCGGGGGCGTCATGACTGCCGGTGGGCGTCGGCTGCGTGTCGTGACCTGGAACATCCACAGCTGCATCGACCACCGCGGCCGCTATACCCCGGAGCGCACCGCGCGGGTGTTGCGCCTGCTCGCGCCCGACGTGGTCGCGTTACAGGAGGCCAACCTCGCCGCCGACCCGGCCGACGACCGCCTGCTGCGGGCGCTCCAACCGTTCCTGCCGCACTGGCTGTTCGCCCCGGCCCACGAGCGCGGCTGCCTGCACCGCCCCGGCGAAGTGACCGGGTTTGGCAACCTGATCGCCTCGCGCTGGCCGATTCATCCCGAGACCCCGCTGGAGCTCTCGCACGTCAACCGCGAGCCTCGCCAGGCGCTGAGGGCGCGCATCGATCTACCCGGAAGGACGCTGCACTGCTGGGTGGTGCACCTCGGGCTGGGCCTGGTCGAGCGTCGCGAGCAGGGGCGACGACTGGCCGAGGCATTGACCGACCTGCCGACCGACGCGCCGCTGGTGCTGGCCGGCGATTTCAATGAGTGGCTGCCGCGGGCGAGGAGCCTGCGGGTGCTCCACCGTGAGCTGACCCGCCTGCCGGTACGTCGTACCTTTCCCGCCGGGCGGCCCCTGCTGCCACTCGATCAGATATGGATCCGCGGGCCATTGCACGCCCACGCACTCAAGGCGATCCGCGATCCGATCGTGCCGCGTATCTCCGATCACCTGCCGCTGGTCGCCGATCTCACGCTCGAGACGCGCTGATCCGTCGCGGTCTGATTCAATCGGGAGCTCGGTCCAACCACTCGCTGATCACGTCGCGGACCTCGCGCACATGGGTGCCCTTGGTGCCGGAGAAGGCCATCCACTCCCCGTCAGGCAAGGGGTGCTCGCGCGCCAGCCGCGCGACGGTCTGCTTGACCTGGCCGAAGCTGAGCTTGTCGGCCTTGGTCAGGAGGGCGAGTATCGGCAGGCCACGCGCCATCGCGTAATCGAGCATCTGCTGGTCGAGCGCCTTAAGCGGGTGGCGAATGTCCATGATCACCACCACCCCGACCAGCGACCGGCGCTCGGCGAAGTACTGCGCCATCGCCTCGCCCCAGGTGCGGCGCACCCGCTCGGGCACCTTGGCATAACCGTAGCCGGGCAGGTCGACCAGCCGGCGGCGGGCACCCTCCGTCTCGCCGCCCAGGCCGAACAGGTTGATCATCTGGGTGCGCCCCGGCGTGCGCGAGGTGCGCGCCAGCGCCTTCTGCCCGACCAGGGCATTGAGCGCAGTGGACTTGCCGGCATTCGAGCGCCCGGCGAAGGCGACCTCGGCGCCGATGTCCTCGCCGATATCGGCCAGGCGCGGGGCGCTCTTGATGAAGGAGGCGGCGTCGAACAGGCGGCGTTGGTGTCGAGTGGCGTCGTCGGTCATGCGGTTCAACCAGGCGTTAGTAAAGGGGGAGGAGAATGCCACGGACCCAAGTCCGTGTTTTCCGCAGGCATCCTGCCACGCCGCGAGGTTGCAAGCGAGTGACTTATGCGGTTTGATTACGGGCCGTTTTGGCGGCACTCTGACTCGATTTGGGAATGCCGCAGTGAATTGCTCGGCTGGATCCCTATACTCGGAGCGCTCCGAAACATCTTCTTTGAGGCCAGGGCCGGCCGAACGCGAACCACAACGAGATTGTTAGCGATGATGACAGCAGTTCACCCGATGCCGCGTCGCGGCCGTTTCACCGCCGGCATGCTTCTGGGACTCTTCTTTTTCGCCGGCGCGGTACAGGCCAGCGAAGGCGGCTCGATCAAGGCCGGCCGCGAGGCGGCCCAGTCCTGCGCCGCCTGTCACGGCGACAAGGGCAACAGCAACAACCCGGCCTTCCCGTCGATTGCCGGCCAGCCGGCGAAGTACGTCGCCTCGCAACTGACCGCCTATCGAGACGGCAAGCGCGAGAACGCCATCATGAACGGTCAGGCCGCCGGCCTGAGCGACCAGCAGATCCGCGACATCGCCGTCTACTACGCCGCCCAGGGGCGCAAGGTCGCCAGCCCAGCCGACGAAGGCTCGGAGTTGGGCGCGGACCTGTACCATCAGGGCCGCGAAGGCGTCGCCGCCTGCGCGGCCTGCCACCACAGCGACGGCTACGGCAACCAGCCGGCCGGGTTCCCGGCCCTGCGCGGCTTGACCGCCGGGTACGCAGCCCAGTCGCTCAAGGACTACCGCAGCGGCGCTCGCGCCCACGGTCAGGCCGTGCTGATGATCCCGCTGGCCGCCGAACTCTCCGACGAAGAAATCGACGCACTGGCCGCACACATCGCCAGCCTCGACTGAGCACCCGTTTGCCACCGCGCCGCTCGGGCCTGCTGCGCTTGTCGGGGAAACCGAGCGGCGCAGCAGCGTCTCAATCCGCTGACGAACGGCTCCCGATGTCGACAGTCGCCATGCACCTATCCGATCCCCGCGAAGGCTAGCCGATGACCCCCCAGGCCCAAACCGCCCGCAAACGCCGCCGCTTGAGCTCGCGCCTGTTCACGTGGCTGACCTCGATGAACCTGGCGATCGCGCTGCTCTCGATCCTGGCGATCGCCTCGGTGATCGGCACCGTGCTGCAGCAGAACCAGCCGTTCAACGACTATCTGATCGAGTTCGGTCCGTTCTGGTTCGAGGTGTTCAACACCCTGGGGCTCTACGACGTCTACTCGATGAGCTGGTTCGTCGCCATCCTGCTGTTCCTGCTCGCCTCGACCAGCGCCTGCCTGACTCGCAACACGCCCAATTTCCTGCGCGACATTCGCAGCTTCCGCCTCAATGCGCAGGAAAAGTCGCTGCGAGCCTTCGCCCATTCCCGCCAGTACGAGAGCGACCTGCCTACCGCCACCATCATTGAGCGCACCCAGGGGCTGTTCCAGCAATTGGGCTACAAGTCACGAGTCAAGGAGCGGGAAGGCGAGATCCTGGTGGCCGCGCGCAAGGGCGGCCTCAACCGCATCGGCTACATCCTCACCCACCTGGGCATGGTGGTGATCCTGGTCGGCGGGCTGATCGACAGCAAGATGTACCTCAAGACGCTCAACACGCTGGGCGTGGTCGAGGTGGAGACCCGCGACCTGCCGGTCAGCCAGGTACCCCAGGAGTCGCACCTGCCGCCGGGCTCGCTGGCCGGCTTTCGTGGCTCGGTCAACATTCCCGAAGGCAAGTGGGGCGACGTGGCCTTCATCGGCCTGAAGGACGGCTACGTGGTGCAGAACCTGCCGTTCAAGATCGAGATCAGGGATTTCTTCGTCGAGTTCTACGACACCGGCATGCCCAAGTCCTTCAACTCGGATATCACGCTGACCGACAAGAAAACCGGCGAGGTGGTCGAGGACACGATTCGGGTCAACCACCCCCTGCACTACAAGGGCTACAACATCTTCCAGTCGAGCTTCGGTGACGGCGGCACGGAGCTGGAATTCGACGCCTGGCAGCTGTTCGGCAAGGTCGGCACCAAGCAGGCGCTCGAGGGTACGGTCAACCAGGAACGCAGCTTCGAGTTCAACGGCGAGCAATACACACTCGAGTTCCGCGACTTCTCGCTGTACAACGTCAATCCCACCGAAGGGCCGGACGGCACCCAGGAGAACACCAACTTTGGCCCGTCGGTCACCTTCCGAGTGCGAGATGCCACCGGTCAGGCCGTCGAGTACGAGAATTACTTCCAGCCGGTCGATTTCGACGGCACCAGGTTCTTCCTCAGCGGCGTGACCCCCGAGGTGGGCGCCCGGCAGCAGTTCCTGTTCATCCCGGCCGATCGTAACAACTCGATCGAAACCTTCATGGCGTTCTACGCCACGCTCAAGGACCAGGACGAGATCACCCGTATTGCCGCCGACCTGGTCGGGCAGACGGCCCAGGGCCAGCAGGGCGGCGCCGCCCAGAGCTCGGCGGCCCGTTCGATCGCCGACATGGTCGAGACCTTCGTCGAACGGGGTTTTTCCGCCCTGGGTGAGCAGGTCGAGAGGCAACTCGCCGAACGAGAAATGAGCGGCGAGATGGCCGAACAGGCCCGCGAGTCCTCGTTCCGAGTGGTCCAGTCAGTGCTGATGCGTGCCTACATGGAGACCCTGCAGGAACAGGGCGTCGAGGAATTCGCCCCGCGCGACGAAGCGTTCTTCGAGAACGCGCTCGACGTGGTCACGGTCATCCCCAACTACGGCTCGCCGATCTTCGTCGCACCCACCGGGTTTAATCACATCCAGTCGACCGGGCTGGAGATCACCCGCGCCCCGGGCATGTTCTGGGTCTATTTGGGCTCGCTGATGCTGACCCTGGGCATCTTCATGCTGTTCTACATTCACTACCGTCGGCTGTGGGTGTTGATCAAACCGGCCGGCGTGAACGATGATGGGGAGTCAGCGCGCCACCGCGTGGTGGTCGCCGGCACGGATGCCCGCAAGAACATCGATTTCGACCAGGCGTTTGCCCAGTTCAGCAATGAACTTCAACGGCAAACCGGGTCAAATGAGCAGAAAAACCCACCGTCCGACCCGGAGAGTTCCGGTCGGCCGGCATAATGACGGCAATACAATCCGCGCAGGAGAAATCGCCCATGTCCGTGCCCAACGAACAGATGATCAACGGGTATCAACCCGGCTCCGAACTCCCCCAGCGGCGGAGCTTCGGCCTGATCGACGCCCTCTGGGCCGTCGCCATGCTGATTGGCGCCGGCATCGGCTACGCCCAGTACAGCGCTGCGCTCGATTTTTACGCCACCGGTACGCTGTTCGGGGCTGCGCTCGGCCTGGGCTTCCTGGGCTGGATCTGGCCGGCGACCCGCTGGCTCACCGCCGTGGTCGCCGCGGTCTCGCTGTTCGCCCTGTGGCGTTACAACATCCTCGGCGCCGACGGCGCGGTAGGCCGTGCCGCATTGGGCGAGTTCCAGGAATCGACCTTCCTGTTCAAGTTTCTGCTCTCCAGCCAGGCGGCCACCATGTGGATGGTGGCGCTGTTCTTCCTCTCCATCCCTACCTACTTCATCAGCACGCTGGCGCGTTCGGCGTACGGCCTCAAGGTGGGCAGCTCCCTGGTCTGGAGCGGGGTGGCGATGGGCTTCATCGGCTTTTTCTCCCGCTGGCGCGAGGGCTACCTGATCAACCTAGACTACGGCCACATCCCGGTGAGCAACCTCTACGAGGTCTTCATCGTCTTTGCCGTGTTCACCGCGCTGCTGTATCTCTACTACGAGAAGCGCTACAACAACCGCAGCCTGGGCGGTTTCGTGATGCTGATCGTCGGCGTCGCGCTGGGCTTTCTGCTCTGGTACCAGTTCACCCGTGATGCCGAGGCGATCGCCCCGCTGGTCCCGGCGCTGAACAGTTGGTGGATGAAGATCCACGTACCGGCGAACTTCATCGGCTACGGCACCTTCGCGATCGCCGCGATGGTGGGCGTGGCCTACATCATCAAGGACAAGATGGGCGGTGACGGACCCAACGACCGCCTGCCGTCACTGACGGTGATGGACGACATCCAGTACAAGGCCATCGCGCTGGGCTTCGCCTTCTTCACCATCGCTACCATCCTCGGTGCCATGTGGGCGGCCGAGGCCTGGGGCGGTTACTGGAGCTGGGACCCGAAGGAGACCTGGGCCCTGATCGTCTGGCTGAACTACGCCGCTTGGCTGCACATGCGCCTGACCAAGGGCTGGCGCGGCCCGGTCATGGCCTGGTGGAGCATCGGCGGCCTGTTCATCACGAGCTTCGCCTTCCTCGGGGTGAACATGTTCCTCTCGGGGCTGCACTCCTACGGCGAACTCTGATCCGCCCAGACCGAATGAGCACGCATGGGGCGGCCGGCTGCAAGGGCAGCGGGCTTGCCCCATACTTCGTTCCGGGGCACCGGCCTGCTCGGCCCCGATCCGGTACCGAACGCCCCTTCATGACCGAATCACGGAGACACTCCATGCTCGTCAATCGCCTCAAGTCTTTCCTCACCACGCTGCTCGCCACCACCGCCCTGGTCCTGGCCGCCCCCGCGCTGGCCGCAGAATCCGGCTATCGCGAGGTGCAGACCGATGTCAGCTCACCGGAGGGCAAGGTGCTGGTCCAGGAGTTCTTCTGGTACGGCTGCCCGCACTGCTACTACATGGAAGACGAACTCGATCCGTGGCTCGAGGAACTGGACCAGGACGTGGTCTTCGAACGCCGCGCACTGGCTCTGGGCGAGCACTGGATCCCGCTGACCCGCGCCTTCAATGCGGCCGACCAGCTGGGCGTGGCGGATGACACCCACGCTGCCGTGTTCCACGCCATTCACGAAGAGGGCACCCGCCTGACGGATGCCGAGTCGATCGCCGACTTCTATGCCGAGCAGGGTGTCGACCGCGACGCATTTCTCGAGGCCTACAACGGCTTCGGCACCCAGAACGCCATCCGCCAGACCGGGCAGATCGCCGAGGATGCCGGCGTACGCGGCGTCCCGTCGCTGCTGGTCGACGGCCGTTTTCTCGTCACCGGCCGGCTGGCCGGCGGCAGTGTCGAAATGCTCGAGGTCGTTGACGCCCTGATCGAACAGATCCGTGACGAGCGCGACTGATCGCCCCGTGACCTCCGGCGCCCAACTGCTGCTGCGCTGCCTGGAAAACGAGGGCGTCGAGTACGTCTTCGGCATCCCGGGCGAGGAAAACCTCGACTTCGTCGACGCGCTCAACGAGTCGCCGATCAAGCTGATCGTCACGCGTCACGAGCAGGGGGCGGCGTTCATGGCCGACATCGTTGGCCGGCTGACCGGCAAGCCCGGGGTGTGCTTCTCGACCCTTGGCCCCGGCGCGACGAATCTGGTCACCGGCGTGGCCGACGCCAACATGGACCACGCCCCGCTGATCGCGATCGCCGGACAGGCGGGCATCGACCGGCTGCACAAGGAATCGCACCAGGTGCTCGACCTGGTGCGGATCTTCGAGCCGATCACCCGCTATGCCTCGCGGATCGTCACCCCCTCGGCGATTCCCGAGACCATTCGTCGTGCCGCCAAGTTTGCCGAGGCGGGCAAGGGTGGGGCGAGCTTCATCGAACTGCCCGAGGACGTCGCGGCCATGCCGGTCGAATCGGGCTACGACGTCCCGCTGCCGGTGACCTCGTATGGGGTGAGCGAGCCGCGCGAGTCCAGCCTCGAGCAGGCAGCGGGCCTGTTGAGTGGTGCTCGCCATCCGATCATCCTTGCCGGCCACGGCGTGGTCCGCGCCGCGGCCAGCGAGGCGCTTGCCGAACTGGCCGAGCGACTTAACGTCCCGGTCGCCAACACCTTCATGGCCAAGGGCGTGATCCCGTTCCGCCACCCGATGGCGCTGGGATCTGTGGGCCTGCAGTCGAAGGACTACGTCAATGTCGGCTTCGACCAAGCCGACGTGATCGTCTGCATCGGCTACGACCTGGTCGAGTACCACCCGCAGCTGTGGCACCCCACCCGCGACCGCAAGATCATCCATGTCGATACCGAGGCCGCCGAGGTCGATGCCCACTATCCGGTGGCCACCAGCATCGTCGGCGACATCAACACGGCGATGCGTCGCCTCGGTGATCTGACCACGCCGCACGAGGGGCCGGCCTTCCGCGATCTGCGCGAAGCATTGATCGAGGACATGAATCGTCACGCCGACGACGACTGCCTGCCGGTCAAGCCGCAAAAACTGATCTGGGACCTGCGCACCGCCCTGTCCAGCCGCGACATCGTCATTTCCGACGTCGGCGCCCACAAGATGTGGCTGGCACGCATGTACCGCTCCGAGCGGCCCAACAGCTGCATCATCTCCAACGGCTTTGCCAGCATGGGCATCGCCCTGCCCGGCGCGATTGCCGCCAAGCTGCTCTACCCGGAGCGCCACATCGTCGCGGCCACCGGCGATGCGGGTTTCCTGATGAACGTGCAGGAACTGGAGACGGCGGTGCGCTGCAACACGCCGATCATCGTGCTGATCTGGAACGACGGCGGCTATGGCCTGATCGACATGAAGCAGCGGCGTGGTTTCGGCCGATCGACCGGCGTGCACTTCGGCAACCCGGATTTCGTCCAGTTGGCCGAGAGCTTCGGCGCGAAGGGCTACCGCGTCGAGTCGGGCGATGGGCTGCTGCCGATCCTCAAGGATGCGATGGCCAGCAACGCCGTCTGCGTGATCGACGTGCCCGTGGACTACCGCGAGAACGAGCAGCTCACCCGCCGGCTCGGCGAGGCCCTGGTGGGCGGATGACGCGCGGGCCAGCCAGCCAACGCTGCCTGAGCTGCAGCACGGCCACCGGCGGGCCCGACGATTTCACCGCCGTGCGGGGCCACCAACCGCTGAGGCTGTTGTCGCACAACATCCAGGTGGGCATCGCCACCCACCGTTACCGCGACTACCTCACCGGCGGCTGGAAACACCTGCTGCCGAGCGCCGACCGCGCCCGCAGCCTGGCAGCCATCGCCCCGACCCTGTCGCACTTCGACATCATCGGCCTGCAGGAGGCGGATGCGGGCTCGATCCGCAGCCACTTTCTCAATCAGGCCGAGCACCTGGCCGAACTGGCCGAACTCTCGCACTGGGCGGTGCGCGTCAACCGCGATCTGGGCCAATTCGGCAAGCACGCCCTCGGGCTGATCAGCCGCATCCAGCCACGGGAAATCCACCAGTGCCCGCTGCCCGGTCGTATGCCCGGCCGCGGGGCGCTGGTCGCGGACTTCCTCTGGGACGGCCACCCGCTACGCGTGATCGACACCCATCTCGCCCTGAGTCGGCGCGCCCGCCAGATGCAGTTCGACCAGCTGGGCGAACTGGCCGACGTGCCGGGCTACGTGGTGGTGATGGCCGATTTCAACTGCGAACCCGACGATCCCGGCATGCAGCAGTGGTGCATTGAGAACGGCCTGAAGCTGCCCAAACGCCCACCGCTGACCTACCCGCGCTGGCACCCGCAGCGATCGATCGATCACATCGTCGTAAGCCAGTCACTCGACATCCGCGGCACCGAGGCCCGCCCGATCGGCGGCTCGGACCATATCCCGGTGGCGATGAGCATCGCGCTACCATCCCCACGGAAATCTCGCTAGGCTTGACGCCTGAATCGTCAGCAGAGCACCGACGGAGAGATGGCAACGATGGCAGAGGCAGCGACCACCTCGTCGAAGGAGAACGACGACTACCGGGAGCGGTACGAACAGCTGCTCGGCGAGCTCGGTCGACTGGAGGACCACGACCAGGAACTGGGTGGCCTGCTCAAGCTCACCCTCTCGCGGGTGCTATTTGCCGTCGACAAGGCCTACCCGGAACTGGCCGACGCCGCCGCCGGCATTCGCGACAAGGCCCGCAAGCAGGACGAGCATGCCTTCGATGTTGGCCAGCTCAAGGGCGACCTGGAAGACCTGGCGCGGCAGATACGCAAACTCGAGGCCAGCCAGCCCGACGAAACACCGGGGCCGGAAGCCGCCCCGGCCAGCCATGGCACGCACAACGGCTCGGCCTCGCATGTCCGCGAAGTCCTGCCCCTGCTGCTCGATCGCATCGCCTTCGTCGATGCACTGGAAGGCCGGCGCGCCCGACTGATCGCCGCCATTGACGACCCCAACGACCGCACCCTGCCCAGCATCCTGATCGACCGCAGCGCCACGTTGATCAACGACATGCGCCAGACGGTCGAGAAGGAGAAGGGCGAGCTCACCCGCTTTCTCGAGCAGGTCACCGAGGCACTGGCCGACATCGACCAATTCAGTCTGTCGCAGAGCGACGACCTGGTCGTCCAGCGCGAAGCCCGGCTCAAACTCGACACCTCCTTGCGCCAGCAGGTCGACGACATCCACGCGCACATGGAATCCGCCGACGACCTCGATGGGCTCAAGCTCGTGGTGCGCGAGCGGATCAGTCGCATCCGCCAGCAGGTGCAAACATTCCAGCAAGGTGAGGAACGCCGTCAGGAAGACGTCGAAATCGACAACGAGCAGTTGCGTGGTCGATTGGCGCAGCTCGAGGACCAGACCCGCATGCTCGAAGAGCAACTCAAGCAGAGCGAGGCGAAACTGTTCCGCGACAATCTCACCGGGCTGCCCAACCGGCTGGCCTTCGATCACCGCGTCCGTCTGGAACTGGCGCGCATGCGCCGCGACCAGTCACCCCTGACGCTGGCGATCTGGGATCTCGATCACTTCAAGGAAATCAACGATCAGCTGGGTCACCAGGCGGGCGACAAGACGCTGATCATCGTCGCCAAGACGTTCATGAACCTGATCCGCGACGTCGACTTGATCGCGCGCTTTGGCGGCGAGGAATTCATCATGTTGTTGCCGGCGGCCTCGGGACCGGACGCCCTCAAGGTGGTCGAACGCATCCGCGAGAAACTGGCGCGCACCAAGCTGCGCTACCGCGGCAAGGAAATCGGCGTCACCGCCTCGTGCGGACTGGCCGAATTCGCCCCGGGGGAGGAATTGGAAACGGTGTTCACGCGCGCCGACGATGCGCTCTACCAGGCCAAGGAACAGGGCCGCAATCGCAGCGTGCTCTCGACAGGGAAAGCCGAGGGATAAAGACCCGCGCACGCTCGGCCCGGGCTGGCTTAGATTCCCTACCGGTCGCGCGCGGCCTCGGCCCGGGCCATGACCGTCTCGAAGACCGACGCCATCGCCTCCTGCGCCTGGCGGTCGGCACGGATCGGCCGCCCCCACTCGCGATCGGTCTCCCCCGGCCACTTGCTGGTCGCATCCAGCCCCATCTTGCCGCCCAACCCGGAGACGGGCGAGGCAAAGTCGAGGTAGTCGATCGGGGTGTTCTCCACCAGGTGCGTGTCGCGCACCGGGTCCATGCGCGTGGTCATGGCCCAGATCACGTCCTCCCAGGAACGCGGGTCGACGTCGTCGTCCACCACGATGACGAACTTGGTGTACATGAACTGGCGCAGGAAGCTCCACACGCCCATCATCACGCGCTTGGCGTGGCCCGGGTACTGCTTTTTCATCGACACTACCGCCATGCGGTAGGAGCAACCCTCCGGCGGCAGGTAGAAGTCGACGATCTCGGGGAACGGCTTCTGGATCAGCGGCACGAACACCTCATTGAGCGCCACACCGAGGATGGCAGGCTCGTCCGGCGGTCGGCCGGTGTGGGTGCTGTGATAGATGGGGTTCTTGCGGTGGGTGATGCGCTCGATGGTCATCACCGGGAAGGATTCGGTCTCGTTGTAATAACCGGTGTGATCGCCGTACGGGCCCTCGACCGCCATGTCGTCGGGGTGAATGAACCCCTCCATGACCATCTCGGCGTTCGCCGGCACCAGCAGATCGTGCGACAGGCACTCGACCAGCCGGGTGCGCTCGCCGCGCAGCAGGCCGGCAAAGGCGTATTCGGAGAGGGTATCCGGCACGGGCGTGACCGCCCCCAGGATGGTGGCGGGGTCGGCGCCCAGCGTCACCGCGATGGGAAACGGCTCGCCGGGATGCGTCTCCTGCCAGTGGGCAAAGTCGAGCGCCCCGCCGCGATGCGCCAGCCAGCGCATGATCACCCGGTTGCGCCCGATCACCTGCTGGCGATAGATGCCCATGTTCAGGCGTTCACGCCCGGAGGCAGCGGCATCCTCGGGATCGGACGCCATGCCCCCGCCCTTGCGCGGTCGGCCACGCGTGGTGGTCAGGCCCCAGGTGATCAGCGGGGCGGCATCCTCCGGCCAGCAGGTCTGGATCGGCCATTGCGCCAGATCGACGTCATCGCCCTCGAGCACCACCTCCTGAACCGGCGCCTTCTTGACCCGGCGCGGGGCCATGTCGAGCACCTTCTTGAAGATCGGCAGGCTGCGCCACGCCTCCTTGAGGCCGGCCGGCGGGTCGGGTTCCTTGAGGAAGGCGAGCAGCCGGCCGATCTCGCGCAGATCGGCGAGCGTCTGCCCGCCCATGCCCTGGGCCACGCGCTCGGGGGTGCCGAACAAGTTGAGCAGCACCGGGGTATCGAAGCCGACCGGGTTCTCGATCAACAGGGCCGGTCCGCGCGCACGCAGCACGCGGTCGGCCAGCACCGTCATCTCCTGGTCGGGGTCGACCGGCTCGGTCACCCGCACCAGCTCGCCCTGGCGCTCGAGCTGCTCGAGAAAGCGTCTTAGATCGCTCAGGCCGGCACGGTTGGCTCGATCAGCGGCCATCGTCGGCCGTGAAAGGCTTCACCGGTTGCGGGGCCGCACTCATCTCCAGGCCCGCCCGTGTCAAGGCACGCTCATACAGCAGGGCCGCCTCGCTGCTGTCCCGCAAGCGGGCATGGACGCGCGCCGCGACGGCCAGATACCGCAAGTCCTGGTCGAGCGGGCCCAGGCCACCCACCCACAGCTGCGCCGCAGTGGGATCGGACTCGGCCAGCGCAAGGCGCGCCATGGCGTAGGCGAACGCGGCACGCTCGCGGGCGCGCCCCACGTTGGGGGCATTGGCCGGCTCGCTCCAGTCGTCCGGCACCAGCTTGAGCAGGCGCTTGCGCGCGTCAGCCGGGTCCTCGTGGCGCAATTCGGCCCAGGCATGCAGCGTTTGGGCCTCCAGCGAGCGGCCGAGGCGCTTTTCCAGCACGCGGGCGGCGCCGGCTTCCGCGCCACCACGGGCCAGTGCCTCGGCATAGGCAATCGTCACGGCCGAGCTGTCGACCACGTTGCGCCCGGCCTCGGACCACAACCGCGACAGGACATCGAGATCACGCACCCGCGAGGCGGCCTCGATCCGGCCGAGCAGCACCACCCGTTCGATGCGCAACAGCTCATCGGCGGTCAGGCGCTTGTCCTTGATGCGACGCAAGGTCGGCAACAGCCGCCCCAACGCGTCGAAATCACCGGCCAATTCCAGCAATTGCGCCCGGATCAGCAGAATGACCTCGTCGCGCGGATGGGTCTCGATCAACGGCTCGACCATGGCCTGCGCCCACTCGATCTCCCTCAGCGCGATCAGCCGCTGGACGATATGCAGCCGCAGGAACTCGGCGAACTTGGGAAAGCGGCGCCCAACCGTCTCGAACAGATTCCCGATCTCCTCGCGGGTCTCGTTCCGGCCCCGTGGGGCTGCGCCCTGGCGTGACGGATCGAGGCCATCCAGCAGGGCGTCGATCGCCACCTGGAAGTGCATGGGCGGCAGGCTGCCGTCCTCCACCCCGGCCAGGGCGTAGCGCTGCGCCAGCTCGGTCTGACGACGCTGACGCTCGGCCCAGGCACGCAGGAGCTTTTCGTCGGCCGCTCGACGTCGCTGCTCGGCCGAGCGATGGCTAAAGCGCGCCGGCAGATGCACCACCCCGGCGATCAGGCGCCAGAGCAATTGCAGCGCAATCAGCGCGATCAGCACCATGAATACCAGGCCGACCGCGGTGGTCTCGATCCGCCAGCCGGCGAACTCGAGCATCGCCACGCCGGCCCCCGGCAGGAAATAGATGGCCGCGACCACCGCGGCCGCCAGCACGACGATCCAGACGATCAGACGCTTCATGACGGGTCCTCCTTGCCGGTCTCAGCGGGCACGTCGGTCGACTCGGCGCGCGCCTTTTCGCGGGCGTTGGCCCGCTCCCAGGCGTCGAGCACCGCGTCGATCGACGGGAATGCGCGACTGGCGAAACGTTCTTGTGTGCGCTCGAGCGCCTTGAGGGCCTTGGCCGGGCCGTCCGCCTCGGTCGCGTAGTGCGATTCGAGCCAGCCACGTGCCTCGTCGAGCGTGGTGGAAAGCGCGTCATGGTCCCGCGAGAGCAGAGACTCACGCACGGCGGTCAGCCACAGGCGCATCTCGCGATCCGTGGCCACCCGTTCGCGCAACCGCGTGGGCGTGTCCGAACGGGTCACGGTGACCTGTCGAGCGACCCAGCCGGTGGTCGCCACCCAGGCCTTCTCGTACCAGGCCGCATCTTCCGGCAGCGATGCCGTGCTCGAGGGCTCTACCCCCGGCTCGGCGGTGGCCATCGTCTCACCGGCCTCGTCGGTCAACGGCCAGTCCTCGACCCGGTCGGTCAGGCGCCGCAACGCCAGCGCCTGGCCGACGCGGTCACCCTCAGCGGCCGCCTCGATTTCGGCAATCGCGTCGCTGATCGCCGAGCGCAGCGGCAACCAGTGCGGGCGAGACAGGGCGGCGACCCGCTGATCGGCCAACCGCAGGGCAAGCATCGCCCCGTCGGGATCTCGCGCAATCGTCAGGCGTTCCTGGGCGCGCGTCAGCAAAAAGCCGATCTCCGCGGTCTTCCAGGCAATCTCGCCGCGCGCCAGCCGGTCGTCGATGCTGGCAATGCGCGCATCGAGATTATCCTGCCGTTCGGCCAGTTCGTCCTGCTGGGCCTGCAGGCCAGACTCGACCTCTTGACGGATCGCCTCGCCGCGATCTTCCAGCGCCGAAACGTTCGAGCGCGTCGAGCCCAGTTGCTCGTCGAGACGCTCAATTTCCTGAGCCAAGTCCTGGCCCAATGTCTCGCGCTCGTCGGCCTGCGATTGCAGGCCCTGCTGCTGGGCCTGCTGGAGTTGCCACAACTGCCAGCCACCCACGGCGGCCAGGGCGAACAGGATCAGTATGCCGATGACCAACCAGGGTGTGGCCGACCGGCGCGGTGGGCGGGCACGCGCGGCCGGGGCCGCCTTCGCACCGGCATTCTGGTCACCGCCGCCTTGGGCGTTCGGACCCTTGCGATCCTTGGGATCCTTGCGATCCTTGGGACCCTTGGAGGACGCCCCCTGACCGGACGAAGCCTGGGTGGAAGAAGTCTGGCCGGACGAAGCTTGGGCAGTCGAACTGGCAGGACTCGACCCGGCGGATTTGGTATCCGGGTCGCCCGATGGTTTGCCGTCAGCCGCCTTCGCGCCCGAGGCGCCGCTTGCCGTCGACGCCTTCTTGTTCGCATAGGCCGAGGTGCCGGGCTGTCCGCCGGGCTTCCCACCGCTCTTTTGCCCGGCCTTCGCGGCCGGCTTGTGCGCACCGCCCTTATTGGCCTGGCTCTTGTCAGCGGGGCTGTTTTGAGCTTGGGCCTGATCGGCCTGGGCCTTGTCGGTCGATGTCGATGCGACGGAGGAGTCCGAGGACTGGCCCGTCTGGGCAGATGCCCCGGCCTTGGTCTCCTCGGCCTGCTTGTCGTTGTCTTTCTTGTCCATGCTCATCCCCAGTATGGATGCGATCGGATAAAAGCGGTCGTGCGCGCCGCCGGGTCAGTGCCCTATGGCGACGGTGATTGCCGGTCGGCGATCACCTGCCACGCCGCGCGGGCCAGTGTGTCGGCGCCCGGCCCGCCGGCCAGGCTAATCGGCCCGCGGATTCCCGCTGCCCGCGCCCGGTCACGCGCGCGCTCATTGATGACCAGCAAGTTGGAGTCTAGCAGCCCGAACTGGCTCGCATCCGTCTCGCTGGTCAGCCGGGCGAAACAATCGAGGGCCTGCGGGGCAGTGATGATCCATAGGCAGGTGGGTCCCGCCGGGGCGGGCGGCCGCGGGTGCGGGTCGGGGCATTCGCGCCGGTAGACGGCGACGAAACGCGGCTCGGCGCCCCGGGCAGCCAGGGCATCGGCCAGCAGTTCACGCCCGGTCTCGCCCCGGATGATCCACACGCGCCGGCCGGTCACGGGCACATCGCGCAGGGACTCGAGCAGCCCCTCGCTGTCCTCGGAGGCATCGGGCAGAAAGGCGGCGGGGCGCCCGGCCTCCGCCAGCGCCCCACCGGTGGCCGCGCCCACCGCAGCGAACTCGCGCGCCGGCCAGTCGCCCAGCGGGCAAACGGCCCGGGCCGCCTCCACCGCTCGTGGACTGACGAAGACCACCAGGTCCGTGGGTGTCATCGCGGCCAACGCGCCGGGCAGTTCGCCGCCATCGGGCAGCGGCTGGATGGCCAGCAACGGCTGTGTGATCAGGGTCGGCTCGACCATCCCGGCGGGCCGGGCCGCCACCAGCGCCTCGCGCAGGCCGGCATTGCTGCCGGCCGGTCGCGTCAGCACGACCTCGCTAATCGGCGGCAGGTGACGGTCGACCACGGAATCAGCCCTGACCGGGCGCCTCGGTCTCGATGCCCACCTCGGCGAGGATCTTGTCGGCGCCGTTGCGCAGCACCCGCTCGGCCAGCTCGATGCCCAGCGCCTCGGCCTGATCACGCGGCCCGCGAATCTCGTCACGCAGGGTCGCCGTGCCATCCGGGCGGCCGACCATTCCACGCAGCCAGAGTTGATCGTCCTCGACCAGCAGGGCATGCCCGCCGATCGGCACCTGGCAGCCGCCGTTGAGACGGGTGTTGAAGGCCCGCTCGGCAGTCACGCGGGTGGTGGTGTCGCGATCGACCAGCGGATCGATCAACGCGTGCACCGCGGCATCGTCGCTGCGCGCCTCGATGCCGAGGGCCCCCTGGCCCATGGCGGGCAGGGATTCCTCGGCCGACAACTGGTGGGTGATGCGATCAGCCAGTTCGGCGCGCTTGAGGCCCGAGGCGGCCAGGATGATGGCGTCGTACTCGCCGTCGTCGAGCTTGCGCAGGCGGGTGTGGATATTGCCACGCAGGGTCTTGACCTCGAGATCCGGGAAGCGCTCGCGCACCTGCGTCTCGCGGCGCAGGCTGGAGGTGCCCACCACGGCGCCTGCCGGCATTTGGTCGAGGTTGCCGTAGCTGTTGGAGACGAAGGCATCGTGCGGGTCATCACCCTCGAGGATGGCGATCAGCTCCAAACCATCCGGAAACTGCATCGGCACGTCCTTCATCGAGTGCACCGCGATGTCGGCCCGATCCTCTAGCATCGCGACCTCAAGTTCCTTGACGAACAGCGCCTTGCCGCCGATCTTCGACAGCGGGCTGTCGAGCAGCTGATCGCCCCGGGTGGTCATCTTGACCAGCTCGACCTCGAGGCCCGGAGTGCGCTTTTTCAGCTCCGCGGCGACGAACTCCGCCTGCCACAGCGCCAACAGGCTGGCTCGGGTGGCGATCCGCAGTACGCGGCCCTCGGAAAATGCCTTGCTCATCTGTCATCCTCATTCTGGCAACCGGACGGCCCAAGCCCCGGGCCGGACCGTCGCGAAACAGTCATCATGGTAACCCGGATGCCGCATCGGGACACGAGGCGCGGGCCTTCCCCGAGGAACCCGGCGACCCCGACATAGTCCAAACCGAATACAATCCGGCCACCGCACTGGCCAGACTCCGGGCCAGCCCGGCAGCCACCCCATTCGGGAGAGAAACCTTGCCTGCAATCACCCCACTCCGTCTGCGTCATCGATTGACCCTCGCCGCACTGGCACCCCTGGCCAGCCTGCTGTTGATGGGCATGGCAACCCCGCCCGGGCAGGCCGAGGAACCGGTCGCCAGCAGTGCGCGCGATGACGTGCCCCTGATGAGCGATCTGGAGAACGTTCGGGCGGACCTCGACCATATGCAAGAACAGCAGATCCCCATGCTGATGTTCTTCCATGCCACCTATTGCTCCTATTGCCGGACGGTCGACGAGGAGTTTCTGCAGACCATGGCCGCCGACCCCGACTACGAGGGTCGACTGATCATCCGTCGGGTGGAAATCGACTCCGCCGAGCCGGAGATCGAATGGCAGGGCACGTCGTACACGCCGGTCGAGTTCGCCCGGCTGCAGGGCGTGCAACTGGTGCCGGAGGTAATCTACTTCGCCCCCGACGGCCGCCAGGTGGTCGACGAACTCAAGGGCGTGACCGTGCCGGACTTCTACCCGCAGTACCTCGACCAGCGCCTGCGCGCCGCCGAGCGCTGCATCCAGGAGCCGACGCTCGACGTCTGCACCGACGGGATCGATCAGCCACGGCGCGACCTGACGCGCACGAACTGACCAACTAGCTGACTGGGCTAACAAATCCCAGCAGTTAACTCTGGTATTGCCGACTACCCTTGGGCATCATCAGGAAACCGGCAGCCTCGATGGCTGTCGAAACTCAACGCGGCTCACCCGCGTGAATCCCCTAACGAGAGGTTCTGACGAGATGAAAGCGCAATCGAAGAAGCACCTGCTGATCGGCTCGACCGCCCTGGCCACCGCCATCGCCGGTTCCTCGGCCATGGCAGCGGGCAACGGCAACCCGTTCGCCTCCGAGTCCACCCATGCGGGGACCTTCCAGACGGCCGAAATGGCCTGCGGTGCCGGCCAGTGTGGCAGCAGCATGGACGAGGAGAAGGCCGACGACGACAAGGACGGCGACAAGGACAAGTCCTGAACCGCACCCTGACGGCACCGATCCACTAGGGTCGGCGCCCCGCGTGAAGGCCGCCGGCAGCTTGCCGTCGGCCCACAAACACCCCCGGCCGGCGGCCCCACGCCGTCGGCCATTCAGCGCTCCGGGAGGCCTGCCATGAGCCCCCATTCCGCCAGCCCCAGCGTCAGGCAACACGTCCCCGTCGGTATCGGCCTGCGCCGTGGCCCGCTCATGCGCGAGATCGAGGAGCAACGCCCCGACGTCGATTTTCTCGAGGTCGCGCCCGAAAACTGGCTGCGCTTCGGCGGGCCGGTCAAGGAACGCTTCAAGGCCCTGCTCGAGGGCTACCCGCTCTACACGCACGGCCTGTCGCTCTCGATCGGCGGCCCGGCGCCGCTGGATCTAGATTTCGTCGATGACGTTGGCGCGTTCCTCGACGAGTACCAGCCGGCGCTCTACAGCGAGCACCTGTCGTTCTGCTCCGACAACGCGCACCTCTACGACCTGATGCCGATCCCCTTCACCGAAGGGGCGATCGAACACGTCGTTGCGCGCATCGACACCGTGCAGCAACGCCTCGGCCGCCGGCTGGTACTGGAGAACGTCTCCTACTACTCGCCGGTGGCATCCACCATGGACGAGCAGACGTTCATCCTCGAGATCCTCGAGCGCTCGGGCTGCGACCTGCTGCTCGACGTGAACAACGTGTTCGTCAACAGCGTCAACCACGGTTACGACCCGACCGCCTTCATCGACGCCATGCCGGCCGAACGCGTGCGCTACCTGCACGTCGCCGGGCACCACCAGGTCGAGCCGGACCTGATTATCGACAGCCACGGCGCGCCGGTCAGCGCCCCGGTCTGGGATCTGCTCGAGCACACCTACCGCCACGTCGGCCCGGTGCCGACACTGCTGGAGCGCGACTTCGACATCCCGCCACTCGACGAGCTGATGGACGAGGTCGCCCAGATCCGCCGCGCCGGCGAGCGGGCGCTGGGCAGCCGGGCCGCCTGAGATGGCCGGCAATCCAAACCAGGACTTCCGCGCCACCCAAGAGGCCTTCACCCGCTACGTGCGCGACCCAGAGGCCAACCCGCCACCGCCGGGCAGCAAGCCCGAGCGGATGGCCTGGTACGCGAAGCTGTTCTTCAACAACATCGACGGCACGCTGGAAAACGCCTTCCCGGCGCTGCGCGCCAGCCTCGACGCTGACGCCTGGCAGGCACTGACCCGGCCGTTCTTCCGCGACCACCCGGCCCACTCGCCGATCCTGCGCGACCTGCCGGCCGAATTCCTCGCTTTCCTGCAAGAGAACCCCACGCTGGCCGACTGGCAGCGCGAGCTGGCCGCCTACGAGCTGGCGCGCTTCGATCTGATGGCCGAGGACGCCGACCCGGCGCCCGACGATCTCGACCCAGACGGCGACCTACTTGCCGGCCAGCCGGTGGTCTCCTCGCTGGCCCGCCTGATGGTGACCGCCTACCCGGTCGACCGCATCGCGGCGGCACTGGAGGCCGCCGCGACACCCGAGATCCCGCCGGCCGGCATGCATCACCTGCTGTTGCACCGCGATGCCAACGGCGCGCCGTTCGCCCTTGCCCTCACGCCCGGCAGCGCGCAGCTGTTCCTGGCACTGGCCGAGGCCGACGGCCAGACCGGCCACGCGACCATCGCCCAACTGGCCGAAGGCTTCGGCCGCCCGGTCGACGAGCTGCTCGGCTTTGCCGACGAGCAATTGGCCGAATGGCGCGCACAGGGCATCCTGCTGGGGGCTCGTCCACCGGAGTAATCCACAACCTAACTGTCATGACGATTCCAGGGAGGGAATTACATGCCCATCACCGACTGGCCGACCACCGAGCGGCCCCGTGAACGCCTGCTGGCCCGAGGGCCGGCGAGCCTCTCCGATGCCGAACTGCTGGCGATCTTCCTGCGCACCGGCGTCGCCGGTCGCTCCGCGGTCGATCTGGCGCGCGACCTCTTGTCGCACTTCGGCTCAATCAGCGCATTGCTCAGCGCCTCGCGGCAGGATTTCGGCCGCGCCCGCGGACTGGGGGACGCCAAGTTCTGCCAATTGCAGGCCGTGCTGGAACTCGCCCGGCGGCACTTCGCCGAGGAACTGCGCGTCGGGCCGGACATCGGCAGTCCGCAGGCGGTCTTTCGCTTCCTGCAGGCCGAGCTCGACGGCGAGACGCAGGAGGTCTTCGGCGCGCTGTATCTCGACAACCGCCACCGCGTGCTCGGCTTCGAGCGGCTGTTCTTTGGCACCATCGACCAG
This sequence comes from Guyparkeria halopsychrophila, assembly GCF_044582135.1. Taxonomy (NCBI): domain Bacteria; kingdom Pseudomonadati; phylum Pseudomonadota; class Gammaproteobacteria; order Chromatiales; family Thioalkalibacteraceae; genus Guyparkeria; species Guyparkeria halopsychrophila. The sequence continues at coordinate 206,922 of NZ_JBDODP010000001.1, forward strand.
GCTGCCGTCCACCCGCGCGAGGTGGTGCGCGCCGTGATGCGCCACAACGCCGCGGCGGTGATCCTTGCCCACAACCATCCCTCCGGCGTCGCCGAACCCAGTGCCGCCGACCGGCGCATCACCGAACGGCTGCGCGATGCCCTGAATCTCATCGACGTGCGCCTGCTCGATCACGTGGTGGTAGGACGACCCTGCATCTCGATGGCCGAGCGGGGATTGCTGTAGGAGCGGCTTGAGCCGCGAAATACCGAGGCGGCACCCGATCCCATCGCGCCTGAAGGCGCTCCCACGACACCCCATTGTGGGAGCGAGCCTAGCTCGCGAAGGCCGCCCTAGCGGCCGCCCCGATCCGGACGTTGCACACTACCCAACCTGGAACTCGCGCGTCTCGCGCGATTCGCGACCAGGGGTCGCTCCCACAAGGGGCTTCGCTTGAACGCCGCGCGCCTGCAACACGCCATGCGCTGTTGTTGCATATGCACACTTTTGGACCTATCGTTGAGATACGCAACACAGGAGTCGTGACATGACCCTCGCCGTCGCCCCCAACAACGCCTCGAAAGACAAGGCCATGGTCCTGGCCAAGGCCCTGTTCAACGCCGGGCGCGGGCTCGGCCTGAGCCAGGCCCTGATCGGCCGGATTGTCGGCAAGAACCGCTCGACCATCACTCGCTCGGGCGTGGACCCGGAAAGCCAGAACGGCCAGCTGGCACTGCTGCTCGTCCGCTGCTACCGAAGCCTGTATGCGCTGATGGACGGCAACGAGGAGCAGATGAAGCACTGGATGCACACGCCCAACCGGCACACCGGCGGCATCCCGGCGGAGCAGATGCTCTCCGTGGCCGGGCTGGTGCATGTCTGCGACTACCTGGACGCGATACGCGGCAAGGTCTGAGGCGTGCCGGACCTGTGGCAGGAGTGCGAACTCGCCGAGCGAATCGAGCCGATCGGCGGCGTGCTGACTCGCATCGTCGAGAGCCAGGAGCAAGTGGCGACGACCGGGCTGGTCGACACCCTCGAGGAGCAGAGCGTGCTCGAGGAAATGCTCGATGCGACCAAGCCCCCGCCACGCCCCGGCAGCGAGGGTCTGCACTACCTGCTGCTCACGCCCTTCCGCTATCCACCGCTGAGACACGGGTCGCGCTTCGGCGGCCGATTCGAGCCGTCCCTGCTCTACGGATCGCTGGCCACCGACACCGCGCTGGCGGAAGCCGCCTACTATCGGCTGGTGTTCTGGTCCGGCATGCAGACGCCGCCCTCGTCCGCGCTTCGCAGCCGTCACACCCTGTTTCGCGCAAGGTACGGCACGGATAGCGGGCTGCGGCTGCACCGCCCACCTTGCGATCGCAAACGGCCCGTGCTGACCGATCCGGCCGACTACACCTCCACCCAGCAACTCGGCCGAGCCATGCGCGAGGCCGGGATACTGGGCTTCGAATTCCCCTCCGCCCGCGATCCACGCGGCGACATCAATGTCGGCCTGTTCGAACCGCCGGCCCTGACCTCACGATCGCCGACCGAATCGGAAGGGTGGCTATGCGAGGTGACCGGCGAACTTGTCACCTTCCTCCATCTGACCGGCGGACGCATCGAACGCTTTCCCGCCGACACCTTCCGCGTCGACGGGCAACTGCCGCAGCCGGCCGTCTGAACGAACGACACCACCTCGACGAGTTAGCTTCCGCCCCAGGCCGGTATCCACTCCGCCGGCGCGATAGCGGACGAGGCCCGTTCACACCAGAGCCCCACTGTGGGAGCGGACCCCGCCCGCGAAGGCCGCAGCAGCGGCCGCCCGACTCTAACCCCGGCACCACACCGAGATCGGGACTCGCGCGTGCCGCGCGATTCGCGACCGAGGGTCGCTCCCACAGTGGGGCCACTTTGGCCTGGGTCAGTTGGCGCGCGACTCCGAGCGAGACTCGACCCCGGTCCGCCAGTCGATCGGCGCCAGGTTGTGGGCTTCGAGGAAGGCATTGATGCGCGAGAAGGGCTTGGAGCCGAAAAAGCCGCGGTAGGCGGACAGCGGCGAGGGGTGGGGGCTCTTGATGACGAGATGCTCGGGGCGATGCACGTGCGCGGCCTTTTTCTGTGCCTGCGCGCCCCAGAAGACGAACACGATCGGGCGCGGCTGCTCGGCGAGCACGCGGATGGCCCGGTCGGTCAGCGCCTCCCAGCCCATGCCCTGGTGCGAGGCCGGCTGGCCCGAGGCGACGGTCAGCACGGCATTCAGCAGCAGCACGCCCTGGTCGGCCCAGTGGGTGAGATCGCCGTTGCTGTTCTGGATGCCGAGATCCGCGGCCAGTTCCTTGAAGATATTGCCCAACGACTTCGGGATCGGCCGCACGTCCGGGCGCACGGAAAAGCACAGCCCGTTGGCATGACCCGGCGTGGGATAGGGGTCCTGCCCGAGAATGACCACGCGCACGTCGTCGAGCGGGGTGTGGTTGAAGGCGCGGAACCACTCATCCGGTTTCGGGTGGATGACGGTGCCGTTCTTGCCCTGCTCGACCAGTCGCTCACGCAGCTGCTGCATGGGCGTATCGAGCAGTACCGGGGCGAGCGCCTCGCGCCAGGCGGGTTCCATCTGGACGCGTTGAAGTGCGGCATCCGTCATGGCATCAGCCGGTCGATCTTCCAGCCGTCGCCGTCACGCACATAGGCGAAGCGATCGTGCAACCGCGAAGCACGGCCCTGCCAGAACTCCCACTCGCGCGGCACCACGCGGTAGCCGCCCCAGGCGGGATTACGCGGCACCTCGCCTTCCGGGTAGCGCTCGGCCATCTCCTCGAAGCGCGCCACCAGTGCCTCGCGGGATTCGATCGCCGCGCTCTGGGTGGAGGTGATCGCCGCCAGCCGCGAACCGCGCGGGCGTTGGCGGAAGTAGGCCTCGTTTTCCTCGTCCGATAGTCGCTCGACCAAGCCTGCCACGCGTACCTGCCGGTCGATTTCCGGCCAGAAGAAGGTGATCGCGGCACGCGGGTTGGCGTCGAGTTCCCGGCCTTTGCGGCTGCGGGTATCGGTGTAGAAGCACAGGCCACGGGCATCGAAGTGCTTCAAGAGCACGTAGCGCGCCGACGGCCAGCCATCGGCGTCGACGGTGGAGACGCACATCGCGGTGGGGTCGAAGTTGTCCGCCTCGCGCGCGGCGATCAGCCAGCCGGCCAGCTGCTCGACCGGATCGGTGGCCAGGTCGCGGCGATGCAGTTCGCCGTGGAGGTAGTCGCGCCGGTCGGCACGGTGGTCGAATTCGCCCGCCATGGGTGCTCCTGATTCAAGGGGTTTGCCGTGCGAGACTATAGGGAACCTCTGCACGGTTCGCCAACGGCTCTGCGGGTCGTCAAGGCCTGCAAATACAAGGCGAGGCGCAGAGAGGTGCCCTTTGGCAAGCCACCCGTTTCCAGAAAGGACCACGGACGATGACCCGACCGCTGCACCTGATCCTCTTTCACGGCCTTGGCGCCGACGGCGACGACCTCGCCCCGATCAGCGACCTGATCACCGAGCGCGTGGCGCTGACCGACCACCACTGGGCCGTGCACCGCCCCGATGCGCCGGTCGCGCCGGTCTCGCTCAACGGCGGCATGCCCATGCCCAGCTGGTTCGACCTGATCGCCGACAATGGCAGCATCGACGTCGACCGCGACAGCCTCGCCGGCATCACCGCCGACCTGCAGCAACAGATACAGGACGAGGTCGGCGACGACCCCTACATCCTCGGCGGCTTCTCGCAGGGCGGCGTGCTCGCCACCCGGCTGGCCCTGACCCTGCCGCGCCCGCCGCTGGCCGCGATCCTGCTCTCCACCTGGCTGCCCGCCCCCGAGCAGATCGCCAAACCCACCGACGGCCGCGACCCGGCGGTGTTCATCGGTCACGGCGAGCACGACCCCCTGATCCCGGTGCGCGCCGCCGGCAAGCTGAATGCGTTTCTGACCGACTGTGGACTTACGAATGTCACAGAGAGGCACTATCCGGTCGAGCATGGCATCTCGGCGGAAGAATTGGACGACATTACGGCCTGGTTAGGCGACAAGACCCAAACAAATTGATGACTTGAAAATTTCAAAAACATGCTGACTGCCCGGCACTTTAACAGCAGGGCAAGGCAAACTGGCCAATAGCAAGGACGAACAGTGGACACCGAACCAAGCACCTCACTTTTATCCATCCCCTTCGACTTCTGGTCCGCCACCATAGCGGCACTCTTTGGCCTGATCTCCGGAACTATCGCCTCATTAATAGCGCCGTGGGTTCACTACTTTATCGAAAGACGAAAGAAATCATCCGAATATAAGGCTGAGTTAATTAAAGAAACACGAAAAGTTATCGACAGATCACAAACAATGTCCGAGGTAAAAAAGTCTTCACTTTGGGGGTTTATTGAGGAAAACCTAACGGAAGAAGAAAAAGCTAAAGCCATGCCCGTAAGAACCCTAGTGGTTCAAAGAGATGATGGAGCGCAAATCAGCCAAGAGGACATAAAAAAACAAGCCGTGAGCCGGATGCTAGCTAGGCTAGAAAAAGACTGGGGCTTAACAAAATAAGCACCACTCAGCGGAACTGAAGAGCATTCTACGTTGGACAAAGAGACAGCCACAGAAGATCCAAACAATCATGTAAAAGAGGTGTATGCCCGGTTCGGCTTGGCTTTCTACTGGGGGCAGGTCTTAGAACATGGAATAGTAAACGCCCTAGTGGTCCTTGATCTTATTCCAAAGTTCGAGCCAAGTTATGAGCCAAATCATGAATGGCGGAAGTCAGTGGATGATTTCATGGATGGGAAACTCTCAAAGACTTTAGGG